>JAHEDL010000105.1 GCA_024641255.1 Pseudorhodobacter sp. | reverse complement strand
AGCTGTTGACGTAAGGCGCCAGAAACGCGGTGATTTCCTGCGCATGGGCCAGTTGCCCCGCCAAGAAATGCTTCATCGTGGCCGACATGCCGTGCTTGTCGTCATGGTCAAAAAAGCTGGCATCGCCATAGCTGGTCCACAGGCTTTGGTGAATGTGGCTGGAAGACCCTGCCTTGCGGTGATCGTATTTCGCCATGAAAGTTGCGGATTTGCCCTTGGTCCAGGCAATTTCCTTGACGCCGTTCTTCACGATCACATGGTTGTCGGCGGTGTCCAACGCATCAGAATAGCGATAGTTGATTTCCTCTTGGCCTGCGTCAGCCTCGCCCTTCGAGTTTTCGACGGGGATGCCAGCACCATAAAGCCCGTTGCGGATGGCCCGCATCACGTCTTCTTCCTTGGTCGTCTGGAAGATGTGGTAATCTTCGTTATAGGCCGAAACCGGCTTCAGGTCGCGCAGACCGCCATCGCGCAGGTTTTCGTACGAATTTTCAAACAGATAAAACTCAAGCTCTGTCGCCATCATCGGTTCAAACCCAAGCGCGCGTGCGCGGGCGACCTGTTTTTTCAAGATGTTGCGCGGCGCATGTTCGACCGGGTTATGATCGTGATCCAGCGTATCACCCAACACCATCGCGGTGCCGGGCAACCACGGCACGCGGCGCAGCGTCGACATATCGGTTTTCAAGACATAGTCGCCATAGCCGGTCTGCCAGCTGGACGATTTATAGCCCTGCACCGTGTTCATTTCCATGTCGACGGTCAAAAGATAGTTGCAGCAATGGGTTTCTTCCCAGCCGCCATTCACAAAGAACTGCGCGTGAAAGCGTTTGCCCATCAGGCGGCCCTGCATGTCAACGCCGCAGACCAGCACGGTATCAATTTCGCCGCTGGAAACGGCGGCCTTCAGTTCGTCAAATGTCATGTTGCCGGGCATATCCGGAATCTCCACTGTTGGTTTTCCCGGTTCGTTGCCCGGGTCTTGTCGATATTGGGGCATTTGCCCGCTTCATATTTCAAACCAAAGGCTTAACTGGCCTTGGCCTGCTTCTGAATCTCAACAAGCCCCATGTTCAAAACCGGGGCCAACTGATCTGCCATCGCATTTTCCGCCTCTGGCGTTGCGATCAAATCGTTACGGATTTCCAACATTGCATTCGGCAGGCCATACGGCGTCGCTTGCACACGCAAGGTGTGGGTGACGTCATCTGCCGCCGAATAGGGCGCATTCAACTGCGCATTCAGCTTGGTCAGCTTGCCCGCAACAGTATGGATCGCCACGGCAAGGCTGGCATCTGCATCGTGGATGATGCCAAATTCAACATGCCGCTGCTTGCCGAAATAGACTGGCGTGAAGGAATGGATCGTCACGATGACGGGCTGCAGCCCCAGCGCAATGCGCCGCGCGATCAGGCCGTGCAGGCCTTCAGCCCAAGGCAGATAGACCGCTTCGGTGCGGGCAAGACGTTCTTGGGGCGAAATTACGGCGTTGCCCGGAATATCATGCACCTCAGACCGCGCCGGCATCGCGCCAACCATGTCAGGCGCGCGGTTGCAGTCATAAACCAAACGGCTGACCGGGGCATGGATCAGCACGGCATCCAAGCGTTGCGCGAGCCCCCGGGCCAAACCCAATGCGCCCGGATCCCACGCGATATGCGCGGTGCGTTGCTCGGCCGACAGGCCCAGATCGCCCCAGCGCGCCGGAACCATGTTGGACGCGTGTTCACAGACCAAGATGAACCGCCCGGTGGCTGCTTCATTCTCGATTACCGGCAAAAACCGCGTTGCATCGTGTTTTGGTTCGCTTGGCATCAGGCCCGAGTCATCCCTGTTTTTCGCAAAGGCTCATCCTTTGCTGACCTTCTGTCAAGAATGTTTCTTTCGGGGCGCTTCTGTTACGATGTTTTCCAAATCAGATTTCTGCGCTAGGCTGCGGCAGAATATAGGGGGCTTTGATGACCGCCAGACTGACCCTTGACGATCAACTGCGCTCGGCACTTCCCGATTTGACACGGGCAGAACGCCAATTGGCCACGCATATCCTGTCACATTATCCGGTGGCTGCCCTTGGGTCGATCACGGTTCTGGCCAAAGCCGCGGCGGTTTCGACGCCGACGGTGGTGCGTTTGGCGCAAAAACTGGGCTACAAGGGCTACCCTGATTTTCAGGCGTCGCTGCGTGGCGAGGTCGAGGCGATGCTGGTGTCGCCGCTGGCCAAACATGACCGTTGGGCCGGGGGCGTGCCCGATACCCATATCCTGAACCGTTTTGCCGATGCCGTGGTGGCAAACCTGCAAGCCACCTTGGGTCAGATTGACCACGCCGAATTTGACGCCGCCGCTGCCCTGCTGGCCGATCCGGCCCGCCATGTCTTTGCTATGGGCGGCCGGATCACCCATTCTATCGCCGATTACTTCACCTCGTTGATGACCGTGGTGCGTCCGGCTGTAACGCTTCTGTCCGACAGTTCCTCAACCTGGCCGCCTGCCTTGTTGGATATGAAGCCGGGCGATGTGCTGCTGGTGTTCGATATCCGCCGTTATGAAAATGCCGTGCTGCAAGTGGCCGAAATGGCGAAAGAGCAGGGCGCAGAGATCATCCTTGTCACCGATCGCTGGGTGTCCCCGGCAGCAACCCATGCCCGCTATACGCTAGCTTGCCATATCGAAGCACCGTCGGCTTGGGACAGCAACGTCACGCTGATGGTGCTGGTTGAAACGCTGCTGTCGTCGGTGCAGGATTTGACGTGGGGCGTCACCGAAGGCCGGATGAAGCGGCTAGAAGAGCTTTACGCCCGCACCCGCTTCTTTCGCAGGCATCGCTAAAGCGGCTTGTCCTGAACATCTTCATCTTGGCCGAAATATCCTCGGGGGTAGGCGCATCGCGCCAAGGGGGCAGACAGCCCCCTTACGCCGTCGCCAACCGCCGCCCGCCATAGGCGTTCAGCACCACAGCCCCAAGCAGCACCGCTCCGCCGATCAGCGTGCCTTGCGACACGGTTTCGCCCAAAAACAGCCAGACCCACACCGGGGCGAGCAATACTTCGACCAAGGATATCAGCGTTGATTGCGCCGCCGGAACCACGCGGCTGCCGATGGTGTAAAGCAACATGCCACCAGTCAGCGTGATCGCGCCCATTGCGGCGGCAATTGCAATTTCGCGGCCCGGCACCAGCAGTACCTGTTGCATGACCGTCAGCGCCAAGGCACCGGCAATCATCGAAAACACCCCGCCCAGCACCACAGCCGGCATCATATTGGCCAGTTTGCCCCAGCGCAGGGTGACGGTGAAAATGGCAAATCCCAAAGCAGATAGCAGGGCTGCAATGTTGCCGTCCAACGCCCCGCCCGCCAGCCCACCGCCGACCATCACTGCGATGCCAATTGCCGCCAGCCCAATTGCGATCCAAGTCAGAGCGCTTACCTGTTCGTGCAGCAAGGCCCGACCCAGAATGGCCGCAAAGAACGGCGAGGCGGAAAACAGCAACACGGCGTTAGCAACGCTTGTGGCCTGAAACGCGTAAATCGCGCCGGAAAAAGCCATAACCAGACCCAAGCCCCCCAGCACGCCGGGCAGTCCAACAGATCGCAGTTCGCGGCCAATCTTCCCGCCAGAGCCCCAGCCGATCCACAGCAGCAGCACCGGCACCATCCCGGCAGAGCGCCAGAACAAGATTGCCCAAGACCCGGCCTCGTGGATGTTGCGAATGATCAGCCCTTGCACCGACCACAGCACCCCGGCCAGAAATACCAGCCCAGCCCCCGTTGCGTATTTCATCGCCTGCCCCTTGTTTTGCGGCAGGTTCCCCAGAACGCGCAAATCGGTCTGTTCAATTCGCGACGTGCCAAACCCAAGATTTCACATAATTTTTGAAAATCTGGCGCCTGGCTTTCCCGCAAATCAATATCCGCGGGCGCGGTCGACAAGGTTCAAGAAAGGCTCGCCTGCTTCACCCCGCCTTATGTTTTCCACCAGCACCCGCGCGGCCCCTGTCGGTCGGGTGTCTGCGGCGATATGCGGGGTGACGGTAACGCGTGGATGGCGCCAATAGGCGTGACCTTCAGGTAACGGTTCAACGCGGAACACGTCCAGCGTGGCATGGCTGATATGGCCAGTGTCTAACGCGGCCAGCAGCGCGTCGTCGTCAATCAGCGGGCCGCGACCGGGGTTCAGAATGACCGCACCGGGTTTCATCCAGCCAAGCCGCTGGGCGTTCAGCAGATTTTCGGTTTCGGCTGTTTTTGGCAGCAGCGTGACCACGATGTCGGCATCGCGTAGCACCGATTCCAACCCAGCCTCGCCATGGTCGCACGACAGTCCGTCAATCAGTTTTGCCGTCCTGCTCCAGCCCCGCACGTTGAAGTTCAGCGCGGCAAGGGCCTGTGCGCAGGCGGTGCCAAGCGCGCCCATGCCCAGCATCGCAACGACCCGTTCGCGCGCCAAAGGCGGGCAGGTCGGGTTCCAGCTATGCTCAGGGTTAATAATATGCCGATCCATGCCAAGGTGATGACGCAGGCTATGGCCAACCACCCATTCCACCATGCCTTCGGTCAACCCGGTGTCGACCATGCGGCACAAGGGCTGTGTCAAAGTTGCGTTGCCAACAATGCGCTCTACCCCGGCCCAAAGGCTAAGCACGGCCTTGCAACGGGTGAATGGGGTGAAATCTTGCAGCGGCGCCGACGGCGCGTAGATGATATAGTCAACCGTGGTGGGATCTGCGGCGTCTGTGACCACCTTTGCTGCAATGCCTGCTTGCGACAGCAGCATCGGCAGCAGGTCGCGATATTCGTCCCATACCGAGGGGGCGGCAAAGAAGATGGTCAAGCTCATTGCAGGCTCCTTTTCGCCAAGCAGTAAGGCTCTGCGCGCGATGCTACAAGGCCGCTGTTACTGCGGCGTTAACGGCCAAGGCGACGATTATGGTGTTGTAAAAGAACGCCGATACCGAATGTGCCAGCACGGCCCGGCGCATTCCAGAGGTGTTGGTGGTTACATCCGAAACCTGCGCTGCCATGCCGATGCCAAATGAGAAATACAGAAAATCCCACGGACCGGGCGCGTCTTGGCCGGGGAACACCAAGCCGCCGATGCCGTCACCGTCGGGGCGGTAAAACAGATGGGCGTAGTGAAATCCGATTAACACCTGTACCGTTGACCAGCCCAGCGGCACTGCCGCCAAAGCCATGAGGCGAGGCAGCAGGCCGCCGCCACCGGGGCCGTTCAGCACCAGAATAATAGAGGTCAGGCTAATGCCAACAGCCGCCGCCGCCAGCAACAGAATGAACGGGATTCCGATGTCATCCACCTCGGCGTGGCTGCGCAGCGCTTGCGGCGTGGCGCTTTGCGCCAGTTGCAGCATCAGTGCCAGATAGACGACAAAGAAAGCATTCGCGCCAAGCAGGGCACGAAGCGGGTTTGCCAACGGCAGCATCAGGCTTAGCGACGCTACCAAGGCACCAAACCCGAAGGCCCAAAGAAAGCGTTTGTGGCGCTGCATCAGCGAGGCCGATGCACGATGGCGCTTTGCACCAGCCCAAAGGCCAGCAAAATCACCAAAGTGGCGGACCCGCCGTAAGACAACAGCGGCAGAGGCACACCGACAACCGGCGCCATGCCCATGACCATGGAAAGGTTAACCGCCAGATATAAAAAGAAGTTCATCGCGACGCCGATAATCAACAATTGGCTGAACCTGTCTTTGTTTTGAATAGCAGCGACAATACAGAAGATCAGCACAAGCGTGTAAAGGCCAAGCAGAGATATGGCACCAACAAAGCCAAACTCTTCGCCCAGCGTGGTGAAGATGAAGTCTGTGTGTTTTTCGGGCAAAAAGTTCAGACGGCTTTGGGTGCCCTGCATAAAGCCCTTGCCGCCCCAGCCCCCAGAGCCAAGCGCGATTTTTGCCTGAATGATGTTATATCCGGCGCCCAGAGGATCGGCGGCTGGGTCAAGAAAGGTGTGGATGCGCTTGTATTGATAGTCGTGCAGCAATTGCCATGGTGTGCCTTCAGACATGATCACTGCCGCGACAGTGCCGCCAACCAAGGCAATCACCACGCCAAAATACCAAAACGAAACGCCTGCGGCGAACATCACCCCGGCACCGGCCACGATCAGCATGACCGATGTGCCAAGATTTGGCTGCATCAGCACCAAGATTGTTGGCGCAACGATAAGAACTACTGGAATAAGCACCCAAATCGGGCGCGATACCTTTTTGTCGTCAAGCCAGTCGTAATAGGCGGCCAGCATCATCACCAGCGTCACCTTCATCAGTTCCGATGGCTGTAAGCGCATGAAGCCAATGTCGATCCAGCGCTGCGCGCCCATCCCGACGGTGCCGAAGAATTCAACGATCAACAGCAGGATCATTGCAACAAGATAAGACACGCCGGACATGCTGCGCCAGAACCAGATCGGCACGAAGGCAACAGCGAACAGGATCACCATACCCAACCCAAAGCGCTTGATCTGCGGCATGGCCCATGTGTCGATGTTGCCGCCTGCAATCGAATACAGCATCACCCAGCCGATGGCGGCGATTGCTGTCAGCACCAGCAACAGCGCCCAATTGATGTAGAATATCTTTGCAAGCCCGGTGGGTGCCAGCTTTAGCCGATTTTCAAGGAAGCTCATGCCGGCCTCATACCTTCGACGGTGTGGCCTGCGCCACGGCGGGTTCACGCAGTTGCAGCCCGTTCAGCAGCGTTTCGATCCGGCCGCGCTGATCCGACGGATAGGCGTCCAACGGCGGCATTTCGCCGGTCATCACCCGCAACAGGGTGTCGCGGGCGATAGGGGCGGCGGTGTGGTCGCCGCCGCCATGTTCGACCACAACCGCAACCGCATATTTCGGGTTATCTGCCGGGGCAAAGCCCACAAACAGGCCATGATCGCGTTGGCGCCACGGCAGGTTATCGTTGGAAATCACGCCGTTATCGCGCTCGGCGGTTGAAATGTTGCGGACCTGCGCGGTGCCGGTTTTGCCGCACATCTGCATGGCATCATCGACAATCCGCGCCGCCCGCGCCGTGCCATGTGCGCCGTTTACAACCTCGAACATGCCAAGCTGAACTGCGCGCAGCTTTGCATGTTCGACACCAAGTGGCGCGGATGCCGGCACCGGCACCAGTTCGTCATTGATCGAATGGATCAGGCGCGGAGCTACGGTTGTGCCGCTGGCGATCCGCGCGGCCATCACCGCCAGTTGCAGCGGCGTGACAAGCACATAGCCCTGACCAATTGACGCGTTGATCGTGTCACCGATGACCCAGTCTTGTTTGTATTTTTCCTGCTTCCACGCCTTGTCAGGGATCTTGCCTTCGGAAATTGCCGACATCGGCAGATCGTGGCGTATACCCAAGCCCAATTCATGTGCGACGGCGGCAATTTTTTCGATCCCGGCACGCTGGCCGACATCATAAAAGAACACGTCACAGCTTTCAGCCAGCGCCTTGCGCAGGTCTACTTTGCCGTGGCCGCCATGTTTCCAGCAGTTGAATTTGCGCCCGCCGGTATCAAGATAGCCCGGGCAGTAAACGCTGGTGTTTTCATCAATCGCCCCGGCCTCAAGCGCCGCAAGTGCCGTGACCATTTTGAAGGTCGACCCCGGCGGATAGGCACCCTGAACCACCTTGTTGGCCAAGGGGCGGTGATCATGTTCGGTCAACGCAGTGTAATCTGCGGTGCTGATCCCTCGCACGAACAAGTTCGGGTCGAACGACGGCGAAGAGACCGCCGCGATGATGTCGCCGGTGTTCACCTCGATCACCACGCAGGCGGCACTTTCAGTGCCCAAGCGCGCCTGCACAAAATTCTGAACGCCCGCATCAATGGTCAGG
>JAHEDL010000098.1 GCA_024641255.1 Pseudorhodobacter sp. | reverse complement strand
CGATAGTTGCTATAACGGATCGGAAGGATTCTGGAACGACACGGCCTGTTGCACCGTCGCTTTGCTGCGGCAGTAAGTGGCACCCTGTCACCACAGCCTTTTCGATGCCAGATGCTTTCGGGCCGTAGGGTCCACACCAAAAAGGTTGGCTGACATGTACGACAGGTTCGGACTCTTTATAAATGGCGCGTGGACAGCCGCGCAGGATGGCAAACTGGCGCCAGTGTTCAGCCCGGTTACCGAACAGTCGCTGGGCGACTGCCCTGTTGCGGCCGTTGCAGATACAGACGCTGCAATTGCGGCAGCAAGTGCAGGCTTTGCAGCTTGGCGGGCGACCTCCGGCTTTGATCGCGCGGACGCGCTGCACCGAATAGCCGATGAAATGCTGCGCCGCACCGACGAAGCCGCGCGGATGATCAGCCTGGAAACCGGCAAACCCATTGCACAAGCTGGCCGCGAATGGGCGCTGTCGATTGATCAGTTCCGCTGGTATGCCGAAGAAGCCCGCCGCATCTATGGCCGCATCGTTGAATCGCGTGTGCCGGGGGGGCGGTTCGAAGTGCACCACGAACCAGTCGGCATCGTTGCCGCCTTCACCGCCTGGAACTTTCCCGCAGCCCTGATTGCACGCAAGGTCGCTCCCGCCCTTGCAGCGGGCTGTTCCATCATCGTCCGCCCCTCGTCACAAACGCCGGGCGTGGCGATGGTGATGGTTGACTGCTGCCGCGCGGGTTCCCTGCCCGCCGGCGCAGTCAACCTGGTTATCGGGCCGACCGCAGCGACCTATACGCCGCTGATGGCTGCCAAAGCCGTGCGCAAAGTATCCCTGACCGGATCGACCCGCGTGGGCCAACAGATGATCCGCGATGCGGCTGCGACGTTGAAAAAAGTGTCGATGGAGCTGGGCGGCAACGCCCCGGTCATCATCTATGATGACGCCGACCTCGAGGCCGCTTTGAACGCCGCTGTGCCAACCAAATTTGCCAATGCCGGACAGGTCTGCGTTACCGGCGACCGCTTTTACGTTCACGACAGTCTTCACGACGCCTTTGTTGACGGCTTCGTGAAACGCGCCAAAGCCATCAAACTTGGCGATGGTCTGGACAGCTCTGTTGGCATGGGGCCGTTGATCAACGCAGCCCGTTTGGCCGAAATGGAAAAGATCGTCGCAGGGGCCGTGGCCGCAGGCGCCACGCTTGCAACCGGCGGCGCGCGCGCATCGGGCTTCAACGCGGGTCATTTCTTTGAGCCCACCGTTATGATCAATTGCACCGACGATATGGCCGTGATGGCCGAAGAAAACTTCGGCCCCATTGCCGCAATCAGCCGGTTCACCAGTGATGACGAAGTTCTGGCGCGCGCCAATGCGTCAGACATGGGGCTTTCTGCCTACGCCTTCACCCAAAGCCCGAAACGCGCGCGGCGCACGGTGGCTGAATTGAAGGCAGGAATGGTCGGCATCAACTCTTTCGCAATGGCCGCATCCGAAGCCCCCTTTGGCGGCACCAACCATTCCGGCATGGGCCGCGAAGGCGGCACCGAAGGCATCCGCGACTATCTTGATGTGAAATCCAGCCAGATGGTGTGGGCATGATCCCGAACGGTTTGAAAGCGCGGTGGGCCGCAGGACAGCCCACGATCAACGGCTGGTGCAGCATCGGCAACCCGTTCACCGCCGAAATCATGGCGGCGCAGGGCTTTGATTCCATCACCATCGACATGCAGCACGGCGCTTTGGATTATTCCAACCTGCTGCCAATGTTCCAAGCAATGCGGGCAAGCGGCGCCACGCTGATGGCCCGCGTGCCGTGGAACGAACCCGGCATCATCATGAAGGCACTGGACGCAGGCGCTTACGGCATTATCTGCCCGATGGTGAACTCTGCCGAAGAAGCCGCGCGTTTCGTTAGCTACCTGCGCTACCCACCGCTGGGCCAGCGCAGCTTTGGCCCCACCCGCGTGTCTTTTGCGGCTGGCGCGAATTACGCCGGGGAAGCCAATGATAACATGCTGGCCTTCGCCATGATCGAAACCGCCGAAGGCATGGCCAATCTTGACGCCATTGCCGCGACCCCCGGCCTTGACGGCATCTATGTCGGGCCTGCCGATCTGACGCTGTCGCTGACCCAAGGCCGCCTTGCCCCCGGCTTTGACCGCGAAGAACCTGAAATGATCGCGGCGCTGCAAACCATCGTTGCCGCCTGCAAGAAAAACGGCATCCGTGCCGCCTTGCATTGCGGCACGCCAGCCTATGCCGCCCGCGCCATCGGCTGGGGCTTTGATATGACCACCGTGGGCGGCGACTCGCGTTTCCTTGCGGCAGCTGCGGCCGCGGCAGTGGCGGGTTTTCGCACGCTGACCGAAACCGCCGGATCAAAGGCCGAAAAGGGGGCTTATTGATGCCGCATATCCTGATCGCGGGCAAATTGCACCCCAAAGGCCTTGCGCTGTTAGACAGTGCCCCCGGTGTCACCTACGACCATATCGAAGAGATTTCCGAGGCGTCTTATCAGACCTGCCTTGCCTCTGCCGATGCCATGGTCATCCGCACCCAGCCCTTGCAGGCGGCCAGCATAGCCAAAGCGCCACGGCTGAAAATCGTGTCCCGCCATGGCGTTGGCTATGATGCGGTTGATGTGGCGGCGCTGAACGCCCGCAATATCCCGCTGTGTATCGTTGGCGATGTGAACTCTGTCTCGGTTGCCGAGCACGCAATGATGCTGATCCTTGCCTGTGCCAAGCAACTGATCCGGTCGGATAATTCGGTGCGCCACGGCCCTTGGGGCTGGCGCAACAAACTTGAAGCTGCCGAAATCTCTGGCAAGCGTTTGCTGATCATCGGCTATGGCCGCATCGGACGGCATCTGGCGCGGATGGCATCGGGTTTTGGCATGGAAATCCGCGCCGTCGACCCTTTCCTTGCCACCGCAGGCTGGCCCGCAGCCGATCTTGCCAGCTCCACAGATCTAGCCGCTGGCTTAGCTTGGGCTGACGTGGTTTCGGTGCATGTGCCCAAAGCTGGCGCAGCGCTGATTGGTGCCGCTGAACTTGCCAGCATGAAGCCCGGCGCGATCATCGTGAACACGGCGCGCGGGGGGGTGGTTGATGAACTGGCCTTGGCCGCCGCCCTGCGTGCGGGCACCGTCGCCGCCGCCGGAATTGACGTTTTTGATGCCGAACCGCCGGGCGCGGACCACCCGCTGATTGGTTTTGACGAAGTTATCCTGACCCCTCATATCGCCGGCTTGACGCAACAAGCTGCCGAGCGCATGGCGATTTCGTCCGTTCAAAACGTGCTGGACTTCTTTGCGGGGCAGCTTGCCGCTGACCTCATCGTCAACAAGGATAATCTGAAATGACCAAACCGAAACTTCGCATCGGCCTGATCGGAACCGGATTTATGGGCAAAGCCCATGTGTTCGGCTTTACCTCGGCCCCGCGCGTGTTTGAACTTCCCTACGATCTGGTGCTGCACACCGTCGCCGACATCACCCCCGAGGCCGCCGCTCGCGCCGCCCAGACCTTGGGGTTTGCCCATTCTACTGCCGATTGGCGCAGCATCATCGCCGACCCAGAGATTGATCTGGTTTCAATAACCGCGCCGAACGCGCTGCACAAGGAAATGTCTTTGGCCGCCATCGCGGCGGGCAAGCATGTTTATTGCGAAAAGCCGCTGGCCCCCTTGGCCAATGACGCCCTGGAAATGACCCTTGCAGCCGAGGCGCGCGGCGTCAAAACCCAAGTCGGGTTCAACTATCTGTGCAACCCGATGCTTAGCTTGGCACGCGACATGATCGCGGCGGGTGAGTTGGGCGAAATCCGTGGCTATCGCGGCATCCACTGCGAAGATTACATGGCAGACCCGGCTGGCCCCTACACCTTCCGCCACGATCCGGCTGGCGGTGGTGCCTTGGCAGACATCGGCAGCCATGCCCTTGCGACGGCAGAATTTCTGTGCGGCCCTATCACCCGTGTGATGGGCGATTGCATCACCATGATCACCGATCGCCCCGACGGGCGCGGCGGGCGCAAAGCTGTCACCGTCGATGACGTTGGCCGCGCCTTCGTGCGCTTTGAAAATGGCGCAACTGGCAGCATTGAAGGCAACTGGATCGCGACCGGCCGCAAGATGCAGCATGATTTCGAAGTCTATGGCACCAAGGGCGCGCTTGCCTTCAGCCAGGAACACTTCAATGTTCTGAATTACTTCTCGACCGCAGATGCCAAAGGCAGGCAAGGCTTCCGCCGCATCGAAGCTGGCCCAGACCACGCGCCCTACGGCCTGTTCTGCGTCGCCGCGGGCCACCAGATCGGCTTCAACGACCTGAAAGCGATCGAAGTCGCAGGCTACATCAACGCCATCGCGGGCAAGGCTTCCGAACCCTTCAACTTCCGCAAGGGTCTGCGCATTCAAACGCTGGTGGAAACCATTCAGCGGTCTTCGGCGGCTGGCCAGTGGTTGGACATCAAATGAGCCTAGCTGTTGGAGTCATCGGAACGGGCGTGATGGGGGCCGAACACGCCCGGCTTTTGCGCGAACAAACGGCGGGGGCGCATCTGGCCGCTGTCTGCGACGCGGACGAAGCCCGTGCAACGGCGGCGGCACAGGGGGCGGCGGTGTTTACCGACGCCCATGCGTTGATCAGCTCGCCATTGGTGGATGCGGTTGTCATCGCATCGCCAGACGCCACCCATGCCGGATACGCGCTTGCCTGTCTGGCGGCAGGCAAGCCGGTGCTCTGCGAAAAGCCCATCGCGGCAACCGCTGCCGAGGGTCTTGCAATCGTGCAGGCCGAAGCTGCGCTTGGTCGCCGCCTTGTGACGGTGGGTTTCATGCGGCGCTTCGATCCGGCCTATGCAGAAATGCAGGCGGCGCGCAGCGCGGGCCGCATTGGCAATGCGGTGCTGTTGCACAACATCCATCGCAACCTTTCGGCACCCGAATGGTTCACCGGCGCCATGGCTGTCACGAATTCTTTCGTGCATGAAATCGACATCTCGCGCTGGCTTTTGGGGGCAGAGATGGTCTCGGCGCAAGTCGCCGCCGCGCCGGGCGGTGACCCGATGATGGTGACGATGCAGGCCGACAGCGGCGCGATCATCTCGACCGAGGTGCATATGAACGCGGCCTATGGCTATCATGTGCATGCGCAGCTTGTCGGTCGGCTTGGCACTGTGGAAATGGCAGCGCCGACCCGCGTTCTGACCAACCTTTCCAACGCGCAAAGCTTCGGCTTTCCGTCCAACTGGGTGCCTCGCTTTACCGAAGCCTATCGTTTGCAGATGCAGGCGTGGGTCGATGCCACTGTGGCGGGCCATAGCGTCGGCGCAAGCGCATGGGATGGCTATGTGACCACCTCAATTGCCGAACAGATCGTCGAAGGTATGGCAACTGGCGGCCAAGTCGCCCTGTCTTTTCCCGCGCGCCCCGCGCTTTACGACTGACCCCGAAGGAAGCAAGATGATCAGATATGCAGTGGTCGGCGCAGGCTGGATCAGCCAAGAAGCCTTCATGCCGGGTGTCGCACAAAGCGGCAATTCCACCATCGCCGCCATTGTGACGGGCGATTTGGAAAAGGGCGCAAAACTTGCCGCGTTTCATAACGTGCCGCAGGTGGTGTCCTACAGCGACTATGATGCGTTGCTGGTATCCGGCACGATTGACGCCGTTTACATTGCGCTTCCCAATTCGATGCATGCAGACTACGCGATCCGCGCGGCGCAGGCGGGCAAGCATGTCATGGTGGAAAAGCCGCTTGCAATGTCGGTCAGCGAAGCCGAGGCGATGATTGCTGCTGCGCAAGCGGCTGGGGTGTTTTTGATGACCGCCTATCGTTTGCATCATGAACCCGGAACCTTGGCGGTGCTGGACCATATCGCCAAGGGTGCAATCGGCACTCCGCTGCTCTTCCAATCGGTGTTCAGCTTCCAAATGGCCCCCGGCAACCACCGTCTGCAGGCAGACCATTGGGGCGGCCCGCTTCAGGATGTGGGTGTCTATTGCATCAACGCTGCCCGCCACATTTTTGGCGAAGAACCCATTGAGGTTACAGCGACCCTGACACAACCCGCCGATGACCCGCGCTTTTTCGAGGTAGAGGCCAGTCTGGCCGCGACGCTGCGCTTTCCATCCGGTGGGCTGGCACAATTCATCTGCAGCTTTGGGGCGGCAGCGGTTGATAATTACCGCGTTGTGGGGTCGAAAGGCGATATCGAACTTGATCCGGGTTTCAAATTCGACTGTGCAATGAAAATGCGACTGCGCCGCGACGGCGTGACCGAAGAAGTAACCTTCCCGCAGATCGACCATTTTGGCGCGCAAGTCGCCTACTTCAGCGATTGTATCATCGCAGGCACTGCGCCAGAGGCGGATGGGGCAGAAGGTCTGGCCGATATGCGGGCGCTGATCGCGATCGAGGCGGCGGCACGAACCGCCACGCCGCAACCGATCCAGTCACCACCGCGCCCGCGCCATCCAACGCCGGACATGGTTCGCAGGGCACCCGTAACAAGGCATCGGCTGCTGCTGTAACGCGGGATGGAGTAAGGTCTAATCGTTCATTGGCGGCGCACCGGCGCTCGCCAAATCGGTTGATCAGTTCCAGCAAACCAGCACCCCACGACCGGCGGCACCTGTCAGCGCCAGATCGGGCAGATGCAGCGGCCCGAAACGGAAGATGTCTTGCGCAACCGGCACTTGCACTGCCAAGGTCAGGATGCCTGCGACGCTACAAATCACCACCAGCAAGGCTGGCTTGGGGTAGCCAACAGCGCGTAACAACGACGACCCGTGTGCCCGCCCGCCGACATTCGGCAATGGCCGCAGGCACGCTGGCGCGCAACGGGTCGGCCAGCCCAACAAGCCCCAGAAACTCTAGCCGCAAATCCTGCTGCGATTGCGGCAATGCCCGCGCTATCGCCGTGACTTTCGCGATGCCACGCACCCGCAAGCCCCGCGCGGCCATCTGATCAAAGCCGTCTCATTGCCCCCAGTGCCAAGCAAAGATTTCCGCACTGCCAACGATTCTCCAGTGAGCAGCGATTCATCGGCCTGCAGATCCTGAACCCGCAACAACCGCGCGTCCGTGGGCACTCGATCAGCCTCGGCCAGAAGGATAACTCGCCGCGCACAACTTCACTTCCCAAAATACGCAACTGCTTCCCATCGCGGATAATCAAAGCGCGCGGGCTGCTTAGATCACGCAGGGCCTCAAGCACCCTTTCGCGTCGCACCTCTTGAACAAGGGTGATCACGATCGTCAGGCAGGCGAACGCCAGCAAAACAAACGCATCCTTGGTGTTGTCCAACAGGTTGCGTAAGTATTTGTATATCATGTCGCTTTCACATCACCATATCCGCCTTTGGCATTCAACATTTCGCCCCCTGCGACCTAGCATCGCAAGCAGCGGCTAAGTTTAGCCGGGTGGAACAGGAGTGTGCGGATGAGCATCCTTGATAAATTGCGCCTTGATGGCAAAAGCGTTTTCATAACCGGTGGCAGCCGCGGCTTGGGGCGTGAAATGGTGCTCGGGCTTGCCGATGCCGGGGCCGACATCACCATGGTTGCCCGCAACCTTGAAAGCCTTGAACAAACCGCCGCCGATGTGCGCAACTTGGGCCGCAATGCCACTTGCATCGCCGCCGATATGGCAGACCCAATCACTTGCGAAGGCATTTGCCAGCAGGCGCTGGCCGAACATGGGCCGTTTGACATTCTGGTCAACAATATCGGCGGGCGACGGGCGAATGTGGCCTTGCAGGACATGCCGCTGGATCAATGGCAAAGCCTGGTTGACCTGAACCTGACCGCGACTTTCCTGTGCTGCAAGCATATCGGCGGCGCGATGATTGCGCGTGGGC
>JAHEDL010000095.1 GCA_024641255.1 Pseudorhodobacter sp. | reverse complement strand
CGTTGTTCCTGTTGGCTTTGGCGACGCCACTGCGCGCCGAGATCAACATTCAGGAAGTGACCTCGCCGGGCGGCATAAAGGCGTGGCTGGTTGAAGATCATTCGATTCCGTTCACCGCGCTGAGCCTGCGGTTCAAGGGCGGCACGTCGTTGGATCGTGCAGGCAAGCGTGGGGCGGTGAACCTGATGACCGGCCTGATCGAAGAAGGGTCGGGCAAGTTGGACAGCCAAGGCTTTGCCGCTGCCCGCGATGGCTTGGCTGCCAGCTTTCATTTTGATTCGGATCAGGACGGGGTTTCGGTTTCCAGCCATTTCCTGACCGAAAACCGGGATCAGGCCTTGGTGTTGTTGCATGATGCGCTGACCGTGCCGCGCTTTGATCAGGATGCGGTGGATCGGGTGCGCGAACAGGTGCTGTCGACGCTGCGGTCGAATGCAAAAGACCCCGGCGCGATTGCCAGCGATCTTGAGCGCGCGCGCAGTTTTGGCGACCATCCGTACGGAACGGATGGCGAAGGCACGATTGATAGCGTGACCGCGCTGACCCGCGATGATGTGGTGACGGCGTTCAAGGATACCATCGCGCGCGACCGGATTACCGTGGCGGCTGCGGGTGATATTACCCCCGCAGAGCTTGGCGCGGCTTTGGACGCGCTGTTGGCGGACCTGCCTGCCACCGGCGCACCGCAACCCGGCCGGGCCGAGTTGCAGGTGAAGGGGGGCGTGACGGTGCAAGATTTCCCCGGCCCGCAGTCGGTGGTGGTGTTTGGGCAGGGTGGTATTCGGTTCAATGATCCGGATTACTTTGCGGCGGCGATCTTGAATGAAATCATCGGCGGCGGGCGGTTCAGCGCGCGGTTGATGAGCGAAGTGCGCGAAAAGCGGGGGCTGACCTATGGCATTGGCACATCGCTTGCAGCTTGGGATCACGCCGAAACGCTGATGGGGCAGTTTCAAGCCAGCAATGAAAACGTGGCCGAGGCGATCAAGGTCATTCGCGATCAATGGGCGACTGTTGCCGCCAATGGCGTGACCGAAACCGAGTTGAACGACACCAAGACCTATATGACCGGGGCCTATCCGTTGCGGTTTGATGGCAATGACACCATCGCGTCGATCTTGGTGGGGATGCAGGATTTGGGCTTGCCGCCCGACTATCCCAAGACCCGCAATGCCAAGGTTGAAGCGGTAACGCTTGCCGATGTGAAGCGGGTGGCGGCGCGGTTGATCAAGCCGGATGACCTGCATTTCATCGTGGTTGGGCAGCCGGTGGGCGTGGCTTCGGAATAAGCGAATCTGTGGCCCAAGGCCTGCAGACCTGCTAGAACTGGGGGCATGACGCTTCATGCCCCCAATATACGGCCCATCATCCGGCAACTGGACGAATCTGCCATCAACCGCATTGCTGCGGGTGAGGTGGTGGAACGGCCTGCCTCTGCGGTGAAAGAGTTGATCGAAAACGCGCTGGATGCGGGTGCGCGGCGGGTTTCGGTGGATTACGCGGCAGGCGGCAAGGTGCTGATCCGGGTCAGCGATGACGGCTGCGGCATGACGCCCGACGATCTGCCTTTGGCGGTGGCGCGGCACGCCACGTCGAAGATCGACGGGTCTGATCTTTTGAACATCCGGTCGTTTGGTTTTCGTGGTGAGGCTTTGGCCAGCCTTGGGTCGGTTGGGCGGCTGACCATCACCTCGCGTGCCGAGGGCCATGACGGCGCCAGCCTGACGGTTGCGGGTGGCAAACTTAGCCCCGTGCGACCTGCAGCGGCGGTTAAGGGCACGGTGGTGGAACTGCGCGATCTGTTCTACGCCACGCCCGCGCGGTTGAAATTTCTGCGCACCGATCGTGCAGAGGCACAGGCGATTGCCGATGTGGTGCGGCGTTTGGCGATGGCTGAACCGCAGGTGGGATTCACCTTGTCAGAGGTGACCGAAGGCGAAGCGCCGCGGGTGATTTTTCGCGCCGACCCGCTGTCGGGCGATTTCTTTGCGGCGTTGCACGACCGGCTGGCGGGAGTTTTGGGCCGCGATTTC
Organism: Pseudorhodobacter sp.; assembly: GCA_024641255.1. Taxonomy (GTDB): domain Bacteria; phylum Pseudomonadota; class Alphaproteobacteria; order Rhodobacterales; family Rhodobacteraceae; genus Cypionkella. The sequence continues at coordinate 5,848 of JAHEDL010000095.1, read as the reverse complement.
GTGGAAAACGCGTTGCAGATTGATGTGGAGCGCGACGGGATGCGGCTGACCGGCTATGCTGCATTGCCGACCTATTCGCGCGGCTCTTCGGTGCAGCAGTTTGTGTTCGTCAACGGGCGTCCGGTGTTGGACCGACAGCTTTTGGGGGCGCTGCGGGTGGCCTATTACGACTTTCTGTCGCGTGACCGCCACCCAGCCGCAGTGCTGAACCTGATTTGCGACCCCGAACGGGTGGATGTGAACGTGCATCCGGCAAAGTCAGAGGTGCGCTTTCGTGAACCAGAAGCGGCGCGCAGCCTGATTATTACGGCGCTGCGCACGGCGCTAAGCCACGCCGGGCACCGCGCCAGTTCGACGGTTGCCGATGCGACGCTTTCGGCAATGCGGCCAGAACCGGCTGCGGCACCCTTGGCCTATCCAAGGGTTTACCAGATGGAGCGGCCAAGCCAGCAAAGCCTGTCGCGGTCCTTTGCCTATCAGGCGCCCGAACCGATCAGCGGTTTTGCCGAAGCCCCGACCGCGCGGGTCGAGGCGCTGGCGCAGGCCAATGAGGCGGTCGATCACCCGTTGGGTGCTGCGCGGGCGCAGGTGCATGAAAACTATATCATCGCGCAAACCGCGACCGGCATGGTGATTGTGGACCAACACGCCGCACACGAGCGGTTGGTTTACGAACGGTTGAAGCGGCAGATGGCGGAAACTGGCATCAAGGCGCAAGCGCTGCTGATCCCGGAAATCGTTGAGCTTTCGCCCAGTGATGCAACCCGGTTGCTGGAAGCTGCCGACGATCTGGCGCGGCTGGGGCTGACCATCGAAGCCTTTGGCGGCCATGCCATTGCCGTGCGGGAAACCCCGGCGATTTTGGGCAATGTTTCGGCGGTTGCTCTGCTGCGCGATGTGTTGGACGAATTGGCCGACCTTGGTCAAAGCCAAAGTTTGCAGGCAAAGATGGAGGCGATTCTAAGCCGGATGGCCTGCCATGGGTCGATCCGGTCGGGGCGGCAGATGCGCGCCGAAGAGATGAATGCGCTGTTGCGCGAAATGGAAGCAACGCCGCATTCGGGTCAGTGTAACCACGGCCGTCCGACCTATGTTGAATTGAAGCTGCACGATATTGAACGGTTGTTTGGCCGGCGATGATCACGCTTTTTGGTCAAAGCTATGCGTGGAATGCGCCCGAGGTGCTGCTGTTTGGCGGCGCTGCGCTTTTCGTGGTGATCTTGCTGGTGCTGACCTTGCGGGCGGCGGGGCGATCGGGCGCGATGGCGCAGCCGTTGATGCGCGAAATCAGCTGGCTGGGGCAGCGGGTGCAATTGCTGGGCGAGGGGCAAGAGCGGCTTGCCGGTGGCTTGCACCATGTTTCCGAAACGCAGGCGCACAGCCAAACCGCGATGCTGCAACTGATGGAAAAACGTCTGGCAGAGGTGCAGCGCAGCATGGGCGAAAGCCTGCATGGCACCGCCACCCGCACCGCCCGCAGTCTGGGCGAGTTGCAGCAGCGGTTGGAAACCATTGATAAGGCGCAGGCCAATATTGAAAAGCTGTCGGGCAATGTTCTGAACTTGCAGGACATTCTGGCCAACAAACAGGCGCGCGGGGCGTTTGGTGAAATTCAGCTGAACGATATTGTGCAAAAGGCGCTGCCGTCGGATGCCTATACGATGCAGGCGACGCTTTCGAACGGCAAGCGGGCGGACTGTCTGATTCATCTGCCCAACCCGCCGGGCCCGATTGTAATTGATGCGAAGTTTCCGCTAGAGGCCTATGAGGCGCTGCGGCGCGCCGACAATCCGCGCAGCTTGCAAGAAGCGCAGGCGCAACTGCGCGCGGCGGTGCGGGTGCATATCAAGGCGATCTCTGAAAAATACATTCTTGATGGCGAAACCGCCGATGGCGCGCTGATGTTTTTGCCGTCAGAGGCGGTTTACGCGGAGCTGCACGCCAACTTTCCCGAAGTGGTGCGCGATGGCTTTACCGCGCGGGTCTGGATCGTTTCGCCAACCACCTGCATGGCGACGCTGAACACCATGCGCGCCGTGTTGAAAGATGCGCGGATGCGCGAACAGGCCGGGGCCATTCGCACCACGCTGCGGCAGTTGCACCGCGATGTCGAGATTGTGGTAGAGCGGGTCGACAAGCTTTCCACCCATTTCCATCAGGCGCGCGCCGATCTGGAAGGCATTACCACGGCCGCCGAACGCGCCGGTAAGCGGGCGGCGCGGCTGGATAATTTTGATTTTGAAGAGCTGGCCCCATCGGAGCCAAAGCTGACCGACCCGACCCCGATCCTTGGACCCAGAGTTGCAGAATGATCCACCTGACGCCTGCCGATTACAAAACCATGCCTTGGGCCAATGGCAAAGGCGTTACGGTGGAAATGCTGCGCGTTGATGGAGAAGCGGGGCTGAAATGGCGGCTATCGCGGGCCAGCGTGGTTGAAAATGGCCCGTTTTCGATCTTTCCAGGGATTGAACGCAATTTGACGGTGATCACCGGGCCGGGGTTTGATTTGGTGGGCGATCAGCGGTTGCAGGCCCGCCCGCTGGTTCCGGTGGCCTTTGCCGGTGATGTGGCGATTGCGGCCGAGGGTGTTGCCGCGCCAAGCGATGATTTCAACGTGATGACCGCGCGCGGGCTGCCGCTGCCAGAGGTAAGCGTGCTGGATGGTGCGGCACAGTTGGGCGCGGGTGGCACCTTGGCGATTTTTGCGCTGGCGGCGGCCACGGTGAATGGGCAGGCACTAGGCCGCTATGATCTGGTGCTGACCGAAACGGCGGCACAGATCAACGGCGCGGTGATTGCCGTGCGGTTGTTCGGTTAAGATTAGATCCGAAACAACGGCTGCAGCAGGCGCGGGATCAGCGCGTTGAAGCGCAGCGGCGCATCGGTGGCCGCAAGGCAGATGCAATCGCAGCCAGCTTCGGCGACCGGGGTATGTTCAAGCTCTTGCCCGGAAATTTCGACATCGCCGGTGCCGAAACGATCGGTTTCGTCGCGGAAGGCGCCTTGCAAGACCAATGTCAGTTCGGTGCCGCGATGGCCGTGGTCTGGCACCGCCTGCCCGGCCGGAATATACAACAGCCGCGCGATGGCACCTTTGCTGGTGGGCAAAATGGCCTGACGCACGCCCATGCCAAGCCTGCGCCATTTCACCGCGGCCAAATCGCCGCCGATGTAGTCTTGTAATGGGGTAGGCAGCTGGCCTTTCGGCTTTGCGGGGGAAACCGGTTCGGGCGTGCCAAGCCGCGCCAAGACTGCCTCCAGACAGCCAGCAGAGAGTGCCACGCTGCTGCTTTCCACCACCGCGCCGCCGACGGCTTCGAATGCGCCCAGACGCGCGCGGCAGTCGTCACACATTGACACATGGGTTGCGACGACAAGGCTGAATGCCTCGGGCAGGGTGCCTGCCGCGTAGGCGATCAGCAATGGGTCTGAAAGGTGGTGGCGAATGGTCATCGTGTTATGCCTCAGGTCATTTTCTGGCGCAAACGGTCAAGCGCCAGACGTATCCGGGATTTGATGGTGCCCAGCGGCAGGCCGGTTTCGGCGGCAATTTCGGAATGCGAAAGGTCGCCGTAAAATGCCCGCTGGATCAGCGCCCGCTGCTTTTCTGGTAAATCGGCAAGAGCTGCGGTCAGTCGTTTGGTTTCTTGCGCGGCCTCATAGATATCGGCCTGATCGGGCGCGTCATCTTGCGCCCAATCCAGCAATTCTGGCTCGGGCCGCTTGGCGCGACGGGCAATATCAATGCGGCGGTTGCGGGCGATGGTGAACACCCACGTCGCCACGCTGGCGCGCGCCGGATCATAAAGCTGCGCCTTGTTCCAAAGGGTTGCCATGACATCTTGCGCACATTCTTCGGCCAAGGCCGCGTCGGTCCCCGACTTCATCAAAAAGCCCTTTATGCGCGGTGCAAAGTGTTGAAACAGTGCGGCGAAAGCCGCTTTGTCCTGTTTGTCGCGCACCGCAATCATGTGGGCCGCCCAATCTTGGTCTTGCGTCACCGGGGCCTGCCTTGCCTTCACAAACCGCGCCTGCCGCCGGGGATTTGGCGGGCTTGGCATGGCACTATAGGTCATGGGCGCGGGGGCGAGGTCAAGCAACATGAACCTGATACGCAGGCAACGCGCGCTTGGATCAAATTATTTTGCGGCGCGCCTGATGCGTCGGCGGATGCCTCCGGCGGGGATATTTGGGCCAAGAGGATGCAGCAAGGCTTAGGGTTTCAGCAGGCGCACCATGAAGAAGCCGTCCATGCCGCCTTTGTCGGCCCAATAGTCAGGGCGCAGGCGCAGGCCACCGTCGGCGGTGATCCACGCCGGATCAATGCCGGGCAGGGTGGGGCGTTCGACCGTCAGGCCGGGGTGGCGCGTCAGTGCGGCAGCAAGTTGCGCCTCGCCTTCTGCGGGCAGCAAGGAGCAGGTGCAGAACACCAGCCGCCCGCCGGGTTTCAGCCAGCCAAGCGCGCGGTCGAGCAGGGCACTTTGCAGCGCTGTCAGGTCTGGTAGCTCTGTGCCGTCTTTCAGAAACGGCAGTTCGGGATGGCGGCGGATGGTGCCGGTGGCAGAGCAGGGCGCATCCAGCAAGATGGCGTCAAACAGCGCGGGCGGCTGCCAATGCAGGGCATCGGCCACCACGATTTCGGCAGTAAGACCCGTGCGGGCAAGGTTTTCGGACACGCGCGCCATGCGCGGCGCGGAAATATCAAGTGCTGTGACTTTGGCGCCGGTGGCGGCCAGTTGCAGGGTTTTCCCGCCGGGCGCGGCGCAAAGATCCAGCACGGTTTCGCCGGATTTTGCGCCCAGAAGCGGCGCGGCCAAGGCGGCTGCGGCGTCTTGCACCCACCAATCACCGCTGGCGTAGCCGGGAAGGCCCGACACCTGACCGGGTTCGGCCAAACGGACCGAGCCGGTTGGCAGCGCTTCGGCGCTGGGCAGGGTTGTGCCATGCGGTGTGATGTCTAACGGCGGCGCAAGGGCTTGCACGGCTTCGATGGCGGAAACCACGTCGCGTCCATAGCTGTGCACCAGCGGTTGGCGCAGCCAGCGCGGCATCCGCTGTGCCGGGCCGGGCAAGGGCGCGCCGGCGGGCACTTTGCGCAGTACCGCGTTGATCAGACCTGCCATTGCCGTGGTGCGTTTGCCTTTGCGTGCCAGTTCGACTGCCGCGTTCACCACGCCATGCGCGGCGGTGCCGTCATGCAGTTCGGTGACGGCAAGCCGCAGGATATTCATCACGGCCAAGGGCGGCGATTTGCGCAGATGCGGTTCCAGCAACCGGTCGACCGGTTCCAGCAGGCGGATGACTTGCAGGGCAAGCCGCTGCGCGCGGGCGCGATCTTGGGCGCCGACAGATTTCAGCGGGCCGTTGGGGTTGGCCAGAACCTGCGCCATCGTCTGGCCGTCTTCCATCACCGAGGAAAGAATCGCCAGCGCGGCGGCCCGTGCGGCCAATCCTGCCCGAGATGCCTGTTCTGCCTGTGCGTCTGCCATCTGCCAACCCTTGCCGCTGCCTGACTTGGCCGTATATCAACAAGACCAAAGCCGCAAGGAAACCGCGATGAGCGACACATCTGCAAAACCCGCCCTTCCCGAAGCCGCCGTTCGCGCGCTTGCCGAGGCCGAAGAGCGCCGCCGTCTTGCCAAAGCTGCCGATCTGCCGGTGGAACTGGGCGGGCGCAAAGGCCCGGAACCGGTTCGCTATGGCGATTGGGAGAAGAAGGGGCTGGCGATAGATTTTTGAGCGGGTGCGCCGGGGTTACAGCCCCAGCACATCCATCATGTCATAGCGGCCGGGCTTTTGGCCTTGGCCCCAAAGCGCCGCTGTCAGGGCGCCACGGGCAAAAATG
>JAHEDL010000071.1 GCA_024641255.1 Pseudorhodobacter sp. | reverse complement strand
GCTTGATCATGTCCATCGTCGCCATCGCAAGACCGGCACCGTTGATGATGCAGCCGATATCGCCGGTCAGACCGACATAAGACAGGCCATGATCGCCCGCCGTGCTTTCGCGTGGGTCTTCCTGACTGCGATCGCGCAGCTCGGCGATTTCGGGGCGGCGGAACAGCGCGTTGGTGTCGAAGGACATCTTGGCATCCAGCGCCACCAGATCACCCGATCCGGTCACAACCAGCGGATTGATTTCAACCATCACCGCATCCAGATCGCGGTAGGCGCGGTAGCAGGCCTTCAGAATGGTGACCATCTGCGCGATTTGCCCGCCCTTCAGTCCCAGCTGAAACGCCAGTTCGCGCGCCTGATATTCCGAAAGCCCCACAGCAGGGTCCAGCGTCATGCGACGCAAGGAGTCGGGGTCGCTTTCGGCCAGATCCTCGATCTCCATCCCGCCGTGTCCGGATGCCACGATCATGATGCGTTCGGATTTGCGATCCAGCACGAAGCCCAGATAGATTTCCTGCGCGATATCAGACGCCCCTTCGACCCAAACGCGGTAAACGCCCTTGCCGTTCGCGTCGGTTTGCTTGGTAACCAACTGCCGCCCGAACAGAGTTGCGGCAAATTCGTGAACCTCATCGGCGGTGTGGCACAGCTTGACGCCGCCCGCGGCACCGCGACCACCCGAATGCACCTGCGCCTTGACGACCCAAGCCTTGCCGCCCAGCTCGCGGGCACGATAGCCCGCCTGTTCGGGGCTATAGGCCAAACCGCCGCGCGGCACCGGCACGCCGAAACGGGCAAGAATTTCCTTGGCCTGATATTCGTGGATGTCCATGCTATCCTCCGTGAAATTGCTTTGGGTGTTCAAGCCCCGCAGGGCTTGAAAGGCTGCGATCAGCGTGCCGAAATGGCGTCGGCCAGCACCAGCACGTTCATCGCCATGCGTTCGGACGCGGCATCAATCATGCGACCGTCAAGGGAGGCGGCACCTTTGCCCTGCGCTTCGGCCTTGCGCAGTTCTTCAACGATGCGGCGGGCGCGAGTGACTTCAACCTCGGGCGGCGAGAACACGTCATTGGCCAGCGCCACCTGCGACGGATGGATCGCCCATTTGCCTTCGCAGCCCAAGGCAGCGGCACGGCGCGCGCCTTCCTTATAGCCTTCGGGGTCGCTGAAATCACCGAACGGGCCGTCGATGGCACGCAAGCCATAGGCGCGGCAGGCCACCACCATCCGGCTGATCGAGGCGTGCCACTGATCGCCCGGATAATGCGGGTTCAAACCGCCGATATTGGTGGTGCGCGCCCGCATCGACGCGGCGAAATCGGCCACGCCAAAGTGCAGCGCCTCTAGCCGGCCACCGAACTGTGCGATGGCTTCCACATTCGCCATGCCCAGCGCGGTTTCAATCAGGGCTTCCAGGCCAACGCGGGTGCTATAACCCTTGGCCTGTTCGATCTGATTGACCATGGCTTCGACCATGTAAAGATCGCCGGTCACACCAACTTTCGGCACCAAAAGCGTATGCACGCGGCTGCCAGCCTGTTCCATCACGTCGACCACGTCGCGGTACATGTAATGGGTGTCCAAGCCGTTGATCCGCACCGAAACGGTTTTGCCCTTGGCAGCCCAGTCGATGTCGTTCAGCGCCTGAATCGCGTTCTTGCGCGCCTGTTCCTTTTCCGAAGGCGCAATGGCGTCTTCCAGATCCAGAAAGATGTAATCGGCGGCACCTTCGGCGGCCTTGTCGATCATCGTCGGGTTCGATGCAGGAACCGCAAGTTCCGACCGTTGCAGACGGGGTTTGCGCATGGGGTGAAGCGTATGGCTCATGGCGGTTTCCTTTATTCTGCTGCCAACCGCACGGTGGCGGCTTTGGATTGGATGTAGACGGCTTGCGCTGCGGCAACGCCGCTGCCGAAGGTCAGGTTGACGCCGGCCTCGACCAAGGCCAGTTCGGCAATGGCGATGGCGGTCAGGCACATGCCTTCGTTCAAATCGCCCAAGTGACCGATACGGAACACTTTTCCGTTCAGCGGCCCAAGCCCCGACCCGAAAGAGGCGTTGTAGCGATCATAAGCGATGCGGATCACCGCGCAGGCGTCAACGCCGTCGGGAACCCGAATGGCGGTGACGGAATCCGATGCCAGCGACGGGTGCTCGGCGCAGGTTTGCAGACCCCACGCGGCCACGGCCGCCCGCACACCCGAAGCAAGACGGTGATGACGGGCAACCACATTATCCAAGCCTTCGTCCAACATCCGATCCAGCGATTTGCGCAGGCCGTGCAGCAGTTGGGTCGGCGGCGTATAGGGGAAATAACCGCCCGCATTATGCTTCAACTGATCGCCGAATTCGAAATACGACCGCCGCATGGTGGCGGTTTTGCTTGCGGCCAAGGCCTTTTGGCTAACGCCCAAAATGCCCAGACCGGCGGGCAGCATCAGGCCCTTTTGGCTGCCGGTAACCGCCAGGTCGACGCCCCAGTCATCCATGCGGAACGCCAGCGCGCCAACCGATGACACGCCATCGACGAACAGCAGCGCATCGTGGAACGCATCATCCAGCACCGCCCGCACAGCCGCGATATCCGAGGTGACGCCGGTGGCGGTTTCGTTATGGGTGACGAATACCGCCTTGATCTCACCGCGACGGTCGGCGCCCAAACGGCGGGCAAATTCGCTGATCGGCGCACCCGCGCCCCAAGGCAAGTCGATGATGTCAACCTGCAGGCCCAACCGCTGTGCCATTTCCACCCACAGGGTCGAAAAATGGCCGTGCCGCGCCATCAAAACCTTGTCGCCGGGGCTAAGGGTGTTGGTGATTGCCGCTTCCCAAGCCCCAGTGCCCGAACCGGAAAACAGCATGACTTCGCCAGTCGTCGTGCCGAAAACCTGCTTCAAATCGGTAAACAGGCTTAGGTTCTGCGCACCAAAATCATGCGCCCGCTGATCCTGCATCGGCACGTTCATCGCCTGACGCACCGTCTCTGGCACGTTGGTTGGGCCGGGAATGAAAAGGTGGTTAATTCCTGTGCGCATCTTGTCCTCCGTCGCTATGACGACCGTGATCGCACCGCCCTTTCTTTGTGCAAAATGAAAACAGGTTGCGCTGTGAACGCGAGAATTTACAGAATGTAATAAGTGTAATATTGTAAACACGACAAACCATAGATTGTGTGCAGCTGTATGCAAAAGACCTTTATCGGCCCACATTTGCGCCGCTTGCGGCTGGAGCGGGGGGAAACCCAAGGCGCTATGGCGCGGGCGCTTGGCATCAGCCCGTCTTATGTTAACCTATTGGAAAATAACGAGCGCTCTGTTTCTGTCGCCGTACTTTTGCGGCTATTTGATGCCTATGGTGTCGATTGGCGCGACATTGCGGAAGAGGATGGCACCGCGCAGTTGGCCGATTTGCGGGTGGTGATTCACGACCCCCTGTTTACAGATTTCCGACCTGATCTTGCTCAAATGCGCGCAAGCTTGGTGCATGCGCCAAGTCTGGTTCAGGCGTTCATGACACTGTATCGCAGTTACCAAAACCTGTCAGACCAGCTGCTTGCCTTGTCACAAAATGAGGCACCGCAGCTGGCAACCTCGGCCGAGGCGGCGGTGCATGACGTGTTTCGCCGCAACCGAAACCACTTTCCGCGGCTGGAAACCGCAGCCGAGTCGTTCTGGACAAAGCCGGTTGAGCCGGACGAAATCTATGTGGCGCTGAAGCGGCGGCTGCAGGACAAGCTGCGGGTGACGGTGCGGCTGTGTCAGGCGGGCGACTTGCCGGGGGCGCTGCGGCAGTATGACGAAACCCGGCGCGAGATTTTGCTGTCAGAGGCGCTAGACCATCCGAACCGCACTTTTCAGTTGGTGCATATGGCGGGGCTGTTGGAACAGCGGGCGCTGCTGGATGATCTGGTGGCGCGGTCTGGCATCACCGATCCGCGCGGGGTGGCGCGGCTGCGGGTGGAGCTGGCGAACTATTTCGCGGCGGCGGTGCTGATGCCCTACACCCGCTTTCTAACCGAAGCGAAGGCGGCGAAGTATGATTTCGACCACCTTGCCACCCGCTTTGGTGTCAGCTTTGAACAGGCCTGCCACCGCGCCACGACGTTGCAGCGGGAAGGGGCGCAGGGGGTACCGTTCTTCTTCCTGCGCATCGACAAGGGTGGCAACGTATCGAAACGCTTCAACGCGACGGACTTTCACCTTGCCGAGTTTGGCGGGGCTTGCCCGCGTTTGGATGTTCACACCAGCTTTCGCACGCCGGGGCGGATTGTGCCGCAGTTTGTGGAAATGCCCGACCGCAGCCAGTTCTTTGTGGTGTCGCGCACGGTGGACCGGCCGACTTGGGCGCGGCACAGCCAGGATAACCGGCTGGCGGTGGCGATGGGCTGCGCCATTCAATATGCGGGCGAGGTTGGCTATGCCGAGGCGTTCAACATTGCCGCGCCGCGCATGACCGAAATCGGCATCAACTGCCGGATTTGCCCGCGCGCCAACTGTGATCAGCGGGCGCATCATGCCGCCGTTTTGACCCAGCCGATTGACGAGCGGCGGCGGGGGGCAACGCGGTATGATGGCTGATGTCGCACTGTGCGACAGGTTTTCGGCCACCTGAAATCAAGGGCTTACCCCTTTTCATTCAGGTTCCGTTAACCTTTGCGCGCGCCTAGCGCATGATGAACGGATCGGGGATCGGGTCATCCGAGGTGCGCAGCCAGACGGTTTTGACCGTGGTGTAATCCAACGCTGCCGCAAGGCCGCCTTCGCGACCATGGCCAGACAGACCGTGGCCGCCAAAGGGCGCAATGGGTGATACGGCGCGATAGGTGTTGACCCAGACGACACCCGCACGAATGCCGCGGATCATCCGGTGTGCGCGGGTCAGGCTGCGGGTGAACACGCCAGAGGCAAGGCCGAAGGCGGTATCGTTGGCCAGATCAAGCGCTTGTTCTTCGGTGTCAAACGCCACGACCGACAGCACGGGGCCGAAGAATTCGTTCGACAGCGCTGGCGCGTCGGGGACATCGGAACAATCCAGAATGGTGGGCGGATAGTAGAAGCCCTGCCCTTCCGGCACCTGTCCGCCGGTGACCAGAACCGCGCCGCTGGCGGTGGACGCCGCAACCAGCGTGTCGATGCGATCCCGCTGACGCTGGGTGCACAGCGGGCCAACTTCGGTGGTCATATCATCGGGGGCGGCAATGCGGATGGCTTCGGCCTTGGCCTTCAGCTTGGCAAGGAAGGCATCCTTGACGCTACGCTGAATCAGCAGACGCGATCCGGCGACACAGCTTTGCCCGGTGGCGGCAAAGATGCCCGACACCTGCGCGTTCACCGCAGAGTCAAGATCGGCATCTTCGAACACGATGAAGGGCGACTTGCCGCCCAGTTCCAACGAGGTCGAAGCAAGGTTTTCGGCAGAGGCCCGCACCACATGCCGCGCGGTTTCCGGCCCGCCGGTAAAGGCCACATGCGACACTTTCGGATGCGCCGTCAGCACCGCGCCACATTCGGAGCCAAAGCCGGTGATGATGTTGACGACGCCCGGCGGAAAGCCCGCCTCTTGCACCAGCCGCGCAAATTCCAGCATCGGCGCCGGGCCGTCTTCAGACGCTTTCAGCACCACGGTGCAGCCCGCCGCCAAAGCCGGACCAAGCTTGACCGCCGACAGGAACAACTGGCTGTTCCACGGCACGATGGCCGCCACCACGCCAATAGGTTCGCGGCGCAGCCACACTTCCATGTCGGGCTTGTCGATCGGCAGATGCGCGCCTTCGATCTTGTCGGCCATGCCCGCGTAATAGCGGTAGTATTCCGCGACATAGGCGATTTGCGCGCTGGTTTCGCGGATGATCTTGCCGGTATCACGGGTTTCGATGGCGGCCAGTTTCGGGGCCGCCGCCTGCACCAGATCGGCCAGCTTATACAGCAGTTTGCCGCGCGCCGAGGCGGTCAGCCCCGCCCATTCGCGCGACCGAAAAGCGCGATGCGCAGCGTCGACGGCGCGGTTCACATCGGCGGTTCGGGCTTCGGACATCACTGCCCAAGGCTGGCCGGTGGCGGGATCTATGCTGTCAAAACTGCCCGATCCGTCGGTAAACGCGCCGTCGATGTAAAGCTGAAACCGCTGCATGTGCGTCCCTTATGCGAAAGCCGGAAGAACTTCGTTGATGAACCGCTGAAGCGAGGCCTTCTTGCGTTCAAAGCTCATGCCGGAATCGATCCAGATCGAGAATTCGTCATAGCCCATCGCCTGATAGGATTTGACCCGCGAAATCACCTCGTCGGCTTGGCCCACAATGTGGTTCTTACGCATGATTTCCGGCGTGTAATTCGGGTTGGCGGCGATTTCTTCGGGCGAAATGCGTTCCAACAGACCCATTTCAATCGGCTTTTCGTTTTTGAACCAAGCCGCGAAATAGTTGAAGAACACGTTCAGCTCTGCCGCCGCCTGATCGGCATCGGCCTCGCTGTCGGCCACATAGGTATGACGCAGCACCATGATTTTCGGGCGGGCTTTGTCGGGGTGGTTGGCGCAGGCGGCGTTGAACTTGTCCATCAGGTTCTGCACTTCTTCGTCGCCCAGATGCATCGGCGTAACTTGCACGTTGCAGCCGTTGGCAACGGCGAAGTCATGGCTGTTGGGGTCACGCGCTGCGACCCAGATTGGCGGGTGCGGTTCTTGCACCGGCAGCGGCGCCGAGGTGGTTTTCGGGAACTGCCAGTGTTCGCCGTTATGGGTGTAGTCGCCTTTCCACAGGCCTTTCAACGCCGGGATCATCTCGCGCATTTTCTGACCGGCGGTCCAGGCATCCAGACCCGGCGAGACGCGTTCGTATTCAAAGCCATAGGCACCACGGGCGATGCCCAGATCAAGCCGGCCATCCATGATGATATCGGCCATCGCCGCTTCGCCCGCCAGACGGATCGGGTGCCAGAACGGCGCGATGACGGTGCCGGTGCCAAGGCGCACGTTTTTGGTGCGGCGGGCAAGATCGACAAGGTTCAGCAGCGGGTTCGGCGCGATGGTAAAGTTCATACCATGGTGCTCGCCGGTCCAGATCGCATGAAAACCGCCCTCATCGGCAATTTTGCACAGTTCGATCATCTCTTCATACAGCCGTTGCTGCGGCTCGTCAGCCGAGACGCGTTCCATATGGATGAACAGCGAGAACTTCATTTGGCGGCTCCTTCCGACACCCGGCGCACTTGGCCCGAGTTCTGATTTCCGAAATAAATTCCATAGTTACCAACGCGCGATTCTTCGGCGAGCCGTTCCAGCATCACCCGAAGCGCGGGGTCGGTTACGTCGCCAAGGCTTTCCGGCGACAGATCGACAAAGCAGCCTTCGCTGGGCTTGCCGCCGGTGGCGGGGCACAGGAAGGAAATATGCTGATGACCGCGTTCGGCGTCTTCGAACACCGAATAGATAAAGCCGGGGGTGGCTTCGACGCCGGAAACCGCAATCAGACGGGCCAACGCGGCAGAGGCGCCGTCGCGGCCAACCTTCGACGTGGGCAGCGTGACACCGCCTGCGCCATCGTCAACCAACAGCACCTCGCCGCTGCGTTCGATAATGGCCGAAACCACCACAGCAGGGCCAGAGGCCACCGCAACCGAAGCCTGCGCCGGAGTAAAGTAGCTGCCACGATAATAGCCAAGGCCGGGGGTGTTGGCGGCGTTGAAGCCTTCGACACGGCCGATCAGAATGGCATGGTCGCCTGCTTCAATCATCTGGTGCAGCGAACAGTCAAACCACGCCGACACATCGGCCAGAACCGGCGCGCCATGTGGGCCGGGTTGCCATTTGACGGTGGCAAAGCGGTCTTCCACCGGGCGGGCGAAGGTGTTTGACACGTCTTTCTGACCTTCGGCCAGAATGTTCACCGCAAAGCCCTTGGCCGCCGCGAAGGTGGCATAGTTGGACGAGGTTTTCGCAATGGACACCAGCAGCAACGGCGGGTCCAGCGACACCGAGGAAAACGAATTGGCG
>JAHEDL010000068.1 GCA_024641255.1 Pseudorhodobacter sp. | reverse complement strand
ACTGCGTCATGGTCGATGCCGCCGGGCCAATCCACAGCCTTGCCGACCTGAAAGGCCACCGCGTTGGCTTTTCGGTGCCGGGCATCGAACAGGCGCTGTTGCACACCATGTTGCGCAGCAACGGCGTCGATCCGGCAGAGGTGGAACAGATCAACGTCAACTTCGCGCTGACCACGGCCTTGGCCGCCGGGCAAGTCGATGCGGTGTCGGGCGCGTTTCGCAACTTTGAACTGCATCAAATGCAGGCGGTGGGCAAAACCGGCACCTGCTTTATGCCCGAAGAAAATGGTGTTCCGGGCTATGACGAGCTGATCTACGAAGCCAATCCGCAAACCATGAACGCCGACCGCATCGCACGGTTTCTGGCGGCCACCCGCCGCGCTGCCGCCGAAATCGCCGCCGATCCGGCTGCGGGCTGGGCCGATTTCAAATCTTACGCGCCAGAACTGGACGATAGCCTGAACGCTGCTGCCTGGGCCGATACCGTGCCGCATTTCGCCGCCGATCCGGCGCGGCTTGATACCGCCCGCTACGGCGATTTTGGCGCGTTCATGGTGCAAACCGGCCTGATAAAAACCGCGCCGCCCGTTGACGCCATCGCGGTGGACCTATCGGCAAAGTGACCCGCGATTGGGGCCTTAGCGGCACCGCCACCATCGGCGGTGCCCTGCTGTTTGACAGCATCCAGCTGACGCTTGCGCCGGGCTGGACCTGTTTGCTGGGCGCGTCGGGTGCGGGCAAATCAACCGTGCTGCGGCTGCTGGCGGGTCTGCCAAGCGGTGCCAGCTTTGACGGCCAGATCAACCGCCCCGACCGTATCGGCTGGATGGCGCAGCGCGATCTTTTGCAGCCGCGCCTGACGGTGGCGCAAAACGTCATGCTGCTGGGCCATTTGGCAGGGCGCCGCCCCGATCCGGCGCGGGCCGATGCCTTGCTCGCGGCGGTCGGTCTGGATGGCTTTGCCGCACGCCGCCCCGACACGCTGTCGGGCGGTCAGCGTCAGCGTGTTGCCCTTGCCCGCACCCTGATGGAAGACGCGCCGCTGATCTTGCTGGACGAACCGTTTTCCGCGCTAGATCCCGCCACCCGCGCCACCATGCAAGATCTTGCCTTCACCTGCCTGCAAGGCCGCCGGGTGCTGATGGTCACCCATGACCCGGTTGAAGCCTTGCGCCTTGGCAACCGCGTGCAGCTTTTGCACAACCACCGCCTGACCGACGTGGCGCTGCCCGATCTTACCCCTCCGCGCGACCCGGCACTGCCCGAAATGGCGCAGGCCGCAGCCGCCCTGCTTGCACAGCTTAGGGGGCAATGATGTCGCGCATTTGGGGTTTTCTGGCGGTTCTGGCGCTATGGCAGCTTGCGGTCAGCCTGCATTTCCTGCCGATTTTCGTGCTGCCCTCGCCGCTTGGCGTGCTTTCGGCGCTGCACAACAACGCCGCCCTGCTTCTAACCAACGGCCTGATCACCGGGGCCGAAGTTGCCGCCGGTCTGCTGCTTGGCCTTGCGCTTGGCATCGCCAGCGCCATCGCCCTGCTCTTGCTGCCCGCGCTGCGCCCCATCCTGCAACCGGTGTTGACCGCATCGCAGGCGGTGCCGGTGTTTGTGCTGGCCCCGGTGCTGACAATCTGGTTCGGCTATGGCCCGGCCCCCAAAATCGCCATGACGGTGCTTCTGGTCTATTTCCCCGTCGCATCCGGGTTTCTGGATGGCTTGCTGGCCACCCCCACCGCTGACCTAGACCTTGCGCTGATCGCCAAGGCCGGACGCTGGCGCAGCTTTCGCTGGCTGCGCTTGCCGCATGCGCTGCCGCATCTGGCCGCCGCCCTGCGCATTGCCGTGACCTACGCCCCCACTGGCGCGGTGATTGGCGAATGGGTCGGCGCATCGCAAGGTCTGGGCTATCTGATGCTGATGGCCAACGCCCGATCGCGGGTTGATCTGATGTTTGCGGCCCTTCTGGGCATCGTGGCGCTGACGCTGATCTTGCAGCGTGCCACCGATCATCTGCTGCGCCGTTTCGGGCTTTAACCGCCCACCCTTGCGCGGCAGTTGATCACAGGTTGCGGATTTGGCTTGTTAATCCGCAAAATCCCCCCACCTGATCGCGACGGAACAGCTGTGCCCCGGCGTATAACCCGGGCTAAGGCAGCGTGAAAGGTTGGCGGGAATGGCGACGGGCTCTAACGATATGGCGCAGATCTTGGCCGCCAAGCCAAAGCGCGGGCGCTGGGCTTGGGCCGCAGTGCTGGGCGCAGCACTGCTGCTTGGCGGCGCTTGGTATTGGCAGGGCAAATCCACCGCAGCGTCAACCATCAGCTACACCACCGAAGCCATCAGCAAAGGCGATCTGACCGTCACCGTCACCGCAACCGGCACCGTGCAACCCACGACCGAGGTCGAGGTGTCGTCAGAACTGTCCGGCACGCTGGCCACCGTGGCGATGGATTACAACGACGAGGTCAAGGTCGGCCAAATTCTGGCCACGCTTGATACAACCAAACTTGCGGCGCAATCGGCCAATGCCAAGGCGCAGCTTGCATCGGCCAAAGCACGTGTAACCCAGGCCGAAGCCTCGGCCCGCGAAGCCGCAGAAAACCTGAAAACCCAACAGGAACTTGCGGTTAAGGGCGTGGCGACGCGCAAGGATATGGTCGGCTACGAAGCCGCCGATCAGCGCGCGCAGGCGGCGGTTGATATCGCCAAGGCCGATCTGACCCTGGCCGAAGCCAACCTTGATCTGGTCACCGCCGATCTGGACAAGGCCGTGATCCGCTCGCCAATCAACGGTGTGGTGCTGAATCGCACCGCCGAAGCCGGGCAGATCGTGGCCGCAACCTTTGAAGCGCCGGTGTTATTCACCTTGGCCGAAGACCTGACCCGCATGCAGTTGCTGGTCGACATCGACGAGGCCGATATCGGCAAGGTTTCGGTCGGGGACAGCGCGCGGTTCAGTGTTGATGCCTATGACGGCAAAGACTTTCCCGCCACCATCACCCAAGTGCGCTTTGCCCCCGAAATCACCGATGACGTGGTGACCTACAAGGCGGTTCTGTCGGTGGAAAACCCCGACAAACTGCTGCGCCCCGGCATGACCGCCACCGCCGTGGTGACGGTAGATCAGGTGGCCGGCGCACTTTTGGTGCCCAATGCCAGCCTGCGCTATGCGCCGCCCGCCGCCGCCACCGCGTCGAACGGCGGCACCGGCCTTTTGGGCCTGATCATGCCCCGCCCCGGCAGCCGCAGCGGCGGCGCAGTGGGGTCAGGCAAATCCATCTGGGTGCTGCGCGATGGCACACCGGTTGAAATCGCCGTCGAAATTGGCGCATCAGACGGCAAATACACCGCCATCAGCGGCGCCGACTTGGTCGAAGGCGATCTGGCCATTCTGGATCAGACCACGGGCGCAAAGTGATGGAACCCCTGATTGCTTTTCGTGACGTGGCGCGGATTTACGGCAGCGGCGAAGCCGAAGTGCGCGCGCTGGACGGCGTTGATCTGACCATCAACAAAGGCGAATTCGTCGCCATCATGGGGCCGTCGGGTTCTGGTAAATCGACCTCGATGAACATCATCGGCTGTCTGGATCGGCCGACATCGGGCAAATATCTGTTTCAGGGCACCGAAGTGCAGGATCTGGATCAAGACAGCCGCGCCCTGTTGCGGCGGCACTACCTTGGCTTTGTGTTTCAGGGCTTTAACCTGCTGGCGCGCGCCTCGGCGCTGGAAAATGTTGAACTGCCGTTGATCTACAAAGGCATCCCCAAGGCCGAACGCGTGGCACGGGCAAAGCGCGCGCTGGAAAAGGTTGGTCTGGCCGGACGCGAAAACCACGACCCGTCGCAACTGTCGGGCGGCCAGCAGCAGCGCGTCGCCATCGCCCGCGCATTGGCGGGCGACCCGATGGTCATTCTGGCCGATGAACCCACCGGCAACCTCGACAGCCATCGCGGCCATGAAATCATGCAGCTTTTGCAGGCGCTGAACCGCGACGAAGGCATCACCATCGTCATGGTCACCCATGAAGAAGACATCGCCGCCTATGCACAACGTCTGCTGGTGTTCACCGATGGCAAACTGACCCGCGACGAAGCCGTGAAAGGCCATTCATAATGCTGTGGGAAACTGTCACGCTGGCCTTCATCACCATCACCCGCAACAAGCTGCGCACCTTTCTGACCGTGCTGGGCGTGGTCATCGGCGTGGCGGCAGTGATTGCCATGGTCACCATCGGGCAAGGATCATCAGCACAGGTCAGCGCGTCAGTGGCATCGCTGGGCAGCAATGTGCTGACCATCCGCTCTGGCACCCGCGCCTTCGGACCACCGGGCGGCGGCGAATCCGCTCCTAAATTCACCCTGAAAGATGCCGATGCCTTGGCCGACCTGCCGCAGATCGCCTATGTCGCGCCCATCGTCACCGGCGGGCAGACCGTGGTGTTTGGCAATGCCAACGCCAGCACGCAAATCTACGGCACCAGCGCCGATTACCTGAAGGTGCAAAACTGGCCGCTGGCCTTGGGTCGCGGCTTTGAAGGCACCGAAGAAACCGCAGGCGCGGCGGTTTGCGTGCTGGGCCAGACCGTGCGCACCAAGCTTTTCGGCACATCAGACCCGATCGACGAAACCGTGCGGGTGAAAAACGTCGCCTGTCAGGTGATCGGCGTGCTGGCCGCCAAAGGCGCCGGATCGTTTGGCCAAGATCAGGATGACATTGTGCTGATGCCGATCAAAACCGTGCAGCGGCGGCTGGAGGGCAACAAGGATGTCGCCTCAATCTCCGTCGCGCTGCGCAAATCGGCCACCTCGGCGCAGGGCATCAAGGCGGTGCAGGCGGTGATGCGCGACCGCCGCCACATCGGCCTGACCCAAGCCGACAACTTCAACGTCACCGACATGAAGGAACTGTCATCGATGCTGTCGGGGGTGAATGCGGTTCTGACCGGCATGCTGTCATCGGTGGCGGCAGTCAGCCTGCTGGTCGGCGGCATCGGCATCATGAATATCATGCTGGTGTCGGTCACCGAACGCACCCGCGAAATCGGCATCCGGCTGGCGGTTGGCGCGAGTTCCGGCCAAGTGCTGACACAGTTTCTGGTCGAAGCCATTGTGCTCAGCCTGATGGGCGGCGTGATTGGCATTCTGGTCGGGCTGGGGCTGGCCTATGGCGCTTCGGTGTTCATGGCGATTCCCTTTGCGCCATCCGGGGCGGTGGTGGCGATGGCCTTCGGGTTTTCGGCGCTGGTCGGTGTGGTGTTTGGCTACTTCCCCGCCCGCCGCGCCGCCCGGCTGGACCCGATAGAGGCGCTGCGCCACCAATAGGCCGCGCCACGCGCCGGGGCTAAAACCACTGCCCCGGCTCCATCAGGCCAAGATCCATCAACTGCTGGCTGTGCCATTCGAACGCCGTCGAATTGTGCCAGCGGAAATTGTGAATATCAAACCGCGACCCGGCGTTTGACCGCAGCGCCTTGGCAGTGCGAAACGACACCACGGCGGTGGTGATGTTGTGGTGCCACGGGCAGGCGTAAGTATTATATTCTTCGTCGTTCAGCGTGTAATCAGGCCGCAGCACCAACCCCGGCTTGGTGCGAAACAGCGCGATGCGGTCGATCTTGCGGCGCGGCACCGGAATATGTTCTTCAAACCGCCAACGCAGGCCGCCAAAGAAATCCAACTGGCGCTCCTTGGGGTAATTTTGGTTCGCCGCATCCGGCCGCCCCAGCGCGTAATACCCCGATTTGTCCAGATGCGCATGATCCAGCGACACCGCATTGGGAAACTGCGTCAGATCATCGGCATAAAGATCAACTACATAAGACAGCATCGCATCGCGCCGCTCTTCGCTGTGAAACGCCAGCATTTCACGAATATTGCGCGTCTCGCAAAACGGATAGAACAGATATTCGGCGTTATAGCAGTAATACAGCCAAATCCCCGGCGCCGCTTCGATCACCCGGTTCACCGCCGCAATCAGCGCATCTTCCGCATGCACATCATAAATCACCTGATGAATTTTCGCCTCTAGCGGCGCGGGCACCGTCACCCCTTCGGGTGCCAGCAGGATCACCTGCACAAAGCCCGCGTCCAGATGGTGGCGCACCGTGGTGTCCACCTCGACCGGGTCTTCGGCAAACACCACCGCCACCGGCCCCTTTGCCAAAGCGGCAGCACCGTCCGCCAGAAACCGGTCAAGCGACACGTATTTCATCTAAAATCCACTCGTCTGAAAAAACTTGTCTGAAATGCTTAGGCCAAAATCCGTGAACATAACGTGCATTGCAACCCCCGGCGTTGCACGGGGCCGCAGTTTGGCATATGCGCATACGGTCTAAGAGGTGCGCCATGGCCGATCCGAAGAAGCTTTTCATCAAGACCTACGGTTGTCAGATGAACGTCTACGACAGCGAACGCATGGCCGAAGCCATGGGCGCTGACGGCTATGTCACCACCGAAACGGCGGATGACGCCGATATGGTGCTGCTGAACACCTGCCATATCCGCGAAAAGGCGGGGGAAAAGCTGTATTCCGACCTTGGCCGTCTGCGCGAGCTAAAGCGTGACAAGCCCAACCTGAAAATCGGTGTGGCGGGCTGCGTGGCGCAGGCCGAAGGCGCCGAGATCATGCGGCGGATGCCGATTGTCGATCTGGTGGTCGGGCCGCAATCTTATCACAACCTGCCCGCGATGGCGCGCGGCGATGCTCCGAACATCGACACCGAATTCCCGCTGGAAGACAAGTTCGACCTGCTGCCCGAACGCAAAGCCACCCGTGGCCCGACCGCGTTTCTGACCGTGCAAGAAGGTTGCGACAAGTTCTGCGCCTTCTGCGTCGTGCCCTATACCCGTGGGTCGGAAGTGTCGCGCGCCGCCAGCCGGATCTTGGCCGAAGCCCGTGGTCTGGTGGAAAAAGGCGTGCGCGACATCACGCTTTTGGGTCAGAACGTCAACGCCTACCACGGCAGTTCGGAGGCGGGCGATTTCACCCTGTCGCGGCTGATCCGCGAACTGGCGCGCATCGACGGCTTGCAGCGCATCCGCTACACCACCAGCCACCCCAATGACATGGAAGACGACCTGATCGCCGCGCATGGCGACGAACCCAAGCTGATGCCCTATCTGCATCTGCCGGTGCAATCGGGGTCTGACCGCGTGCTGAAGGCGATGAACCGCAAGCATACCGCCGAACAATATCTGCGGCTGATCGAACGCATCCGCGCCGCCCGCCCCGATATCTTGCTGTCATCGGATTTCATCGTTGGCTTTCCCGGCGAAACCGATGCCGATTTTGCCGCAACGCTGGATCTGATCCGCGCCGTTGGCTACGGGCAGGCCTATAGCTTCAAATACTCGGCCCGCCCCGGCACCCCGGCGGCGGAAAAGCCCGAACTCCCCGCCGATGTTGTCGATGCTCGCCTGCAAACCCTGCAAGCCTTGCTCACCGAACAACAGCGCGCCGTGCAGCAGTCGATGGTCGGGCGCGAACTGGGTGTGCTGTACGAAAAGCCCGGCCGTCAGGCGGGCCAGATGATCGGCAAATCCGACCACCTGCACGCCGTTTATGTCAACGACCCGGCGGGCAAGGTTGGCGAATTGGTGCGGGTCAGAATCTTAGCTTCGTCGACCAACTCTTTGGCAGGCGAACGTATTTCCGAATAACGCCGCCGATTTCGGGCTGTTTCCACCCTGAAAGCAAAGCTGCCAAACTGCGTGTTTTGCCCGCAAACACGCAACAATTAGTCATGAAATCGCCTTAAACCCATAGATTTTGCTTTACTTCATTAAGGGTCGGCGGCACACCTTCGATCATATCGGTGTGTATATTTCATTATCAGGGAGGCTGCGGCTGTGGAATTTCTTCCCAAAGCAGTGCGTTTAGCAGTTGGGGGTGCCGCGATTGCGGCGGGGCTCTTGATCGCAACTGGGGCTGTCGCCCAAACCAAACCCGAAATCGCTGGCAAGATCGAATGGGGCGTCTGGGTCGACGATGACGGCTG
>JAHEDL010000066.1 GCA_024641255.1 Pseudorhodobacter sp. | reverse complement strand
TCATGCGGATAGCCCACCACCGCGGCCTCGGCCACTTTCGGGTGCGCCACCAGCGCCGATTCAACCTCGGCGGTGCCCATGCGGTGCCCCGACACGTTGATCACGTCGTCAACGCGGCCGGTGATCCAGTAGTAGCCATCTGCATCGCGGCGGCAGCCGTCACCGGTGAAATAATAGCCCGGATACTGGCTGAAATACGCCTCTTCAAAGCGGGCATGGTCGCCCCAAAGCGTGCGCATCTGTCCCGGCCAGCTGTCAGAGATGCACAGCACGCCGTCGGTTTCGATTTGCTCCTGCACCTGCGCGGTGGCTGGGTCCAGCACGATCGGCTTGATGCCAAAGAACGGCAGAGTGGCCGACCCCGGCTTTTGCGGGATAGCGCCCGGAATCGGGGTGATCAGGTGGCCACCGGTTTCGGTCTGCCAGAACGTATCGACAATCGGGCATTTGCCCTTGCCGACATGGGTGTTGTACCAGTTCCACGCTTCGGGGTTGATCGGTTCGCCGACCGACCCCAACAGCTTCAGGCTGGACAGGTCATGCTTTTCGACCCACTCGGCGCCCATGCCCATCAGGCTGCGGATCGCGGTGGGGGCGGTGTAGAACTGGTTGACCTTGTGCTTGGCGCAGACTTCCCAGAACCGGCCCGCATCGGGGAAGGTGGGCACGCCTTCAAACATCACCGTGGTCGCGCCATTCGCCAGCGGGCCATAGATGATATAGCTGTGGCCGGTGACCCAACCCACATCGGCGGTGCACCAGAACACGTCGCCATCATGGTAATCGAAGGTGATCTGCTGCGTCATCGCCGCATAAACCAAATAACCGCCCGAGGTGTGCACCACGCCCTTCGGCTTGCCGGTCGACCCCGAGGTATAAAGGATGAACAGCGGGTCTTCGGCGCCCATTTCGACATAGGCGCAATAGGGCTTGGCGTCGGCCATTTCGGCCTTCACGTCAAAGTCGCGGCCTTCGTTCCAGTGAATCTGATCGCCGGTGTGCTTGACCACAAGGCATTTCACCCGGTCATCGCAATGGCGCAGCGCCTGATCAGCGTTGGATTTCAGCGCGGTCTTCTTGCCACCACGCGGCGCGAAGTCGGCGGTGATCACCACTTTGGCGGCGGAATCGTTGATGCGGTTCGCCAGCGCATCGGGCGAGAAGCCTGCAAAAACGATCGAATGAATCGCACCGATCCGGGCGCAAGCCAGCATGGCATAGGCGGCTTCCGGGATCATCGGCAGATAGATCACCACGCGGTCGCCCTTGGTCACACCATGCGATTTCAGCACATTGGCCATGCGCGAGGTGTTTTCCAGCAGTTGGGCATAGGTGATGTGCTGGGCGGGGGTCTTGGGATCATCGGGTTCCCAGATGATCGCGGTCTGGGTGGCGCGGGAAACCATGTGGCGGTCGATGCAGTTGGCCGACACGTTCAGGGTGCCGTCTTCGAACCATTTGATCGAAACTTCGCCGCGGTTGAAGTTGGTATCCTTGACCTTGGTATAATCTTGGATCCAGTCAATGCGCTTGCCTTGCTGGCCCCAGAAATATTCCGGGTCGGCAACAGATTCGCGATACATCGAACGGTACTGCTCGGCGTTCACATGTGCCGAGGCAACAAACTCTTTCGAGGCCGCATACTTCTGCGCTGCCTGATCCGACATTGGTCTCTCCCTCTTCCCAGTCAGGTCTGGTGACCCACCCTCACGGCCTGCCAATCGGGCAGGGCTCCCCCGTTTCGTAATTCATGATAACGCGACTGTAAAATTATTGATAACTCTTTTTGCACATGAGATTTTTCTGTAAATAAATTGACAAGCAATGCGGTGAATTGAGTCAATGGCGTGAAAAGTGGCAATGTTTTGACGGGGTGGTGTGGCGCTATTGGCGGCGGATTGCCGCGCACCGCGGGTCTGCGGTGACCGCGCTGCAACCAAGGCGCGAATTTTCGTTCATCGAGGTGCAAGTGCTGTTACCGCAAACCACTGGCCGGACGCGCCAATTTCCGCCGCTCAGCAAAGGGTGATTCGCGCGCGTCGAATCACATCCGCGCCAGCACCGCATCCACCGCCGCAAGGTCGGGCAACAGGCGAGCTTCGGGTTCGGAAATGCCGGCTTTCAGCAGCGCGCGGGCCACATCAGGCCGGGCGCCGATCAAAAACAGCACCTCGCCCTTGCGCGCCATTTTCTGCGCCAAAAGCTCAAAAGACCGCGCGCCGGTGCTGTCGATGAACGGCACATCGGAAAAATCCACCACCAAGCCGCGCGGCTGTTCGGCCAGCTGATCCAGCGCCATGCCCAGCCGCGCCGCCGCGCCAAAGAAATACGGGCCATGCAGCCGATACACCACCGCGCCATTGCGCGCTTCTGGCGCCTCATCGTCTTCCTGGTCAACCGACGCCGCCTCTGACATGCGGTGAATGAACACCAGCCCGCCCAAGGCAAAGCCCACCACGATGCCCGCCGTCAGATCGCGGAATACCACCAGCAAGAACGTGGCCAGCAACACCACGGCATCAGCCCGGCTGGACCGCAGCACCGTCCAGATTTCTGTCCGCTCGGCCATGTTCCACGCCACCACCGCCAGCACCCCAGCCAGTGCCGCCAACGGGATGAACCCCGCCAAGGGCGCGGCCACCAGCATGAACAGCAGCACAAACAGCGCGTGCAACATGCCAGACACCGGCCCGCGCGACCCGGCGCGCAGGTTGGTTGCGGTGCGGGCGATGGTGCCAGTCACGCAGATGCCGCCAAACAGTGCCGCAGCCATATTTGCCACGCCCTGCGCCAGCAATTCGGCATTGGGCCGATGCCTGCGCCCCGACATGCCATCGGCCACCACCGCCGACAGCAAAGATTCAATTGCCCCCAACAGCGCGAAACTCGCCGCCCACGGCAGCGCCTGCAGCAACAGCCCGGCCGACATCGGCGGCAGGCTGGGCGCCGGCGGCACGCGCGGCAAGGCGCCAAAGCGCGAGCTGATGGTTTCAACCGGCAGATGCAGCACCGTCACCGCCATGGCCGCCATTGTCACCGCAATCAACAAGTTGGGCAGGGCAGGGGCCGCGCGTTTGATCGCCACAATCACCGCAATCGTTGCGGCCGCCACCGCCACTGCCGCCCCGTTCAAGCTGCCACTGGCCTGCCACAGCGCCCGCAGCTTTTCGACAATCTCGCCGGGTTCATGCGGCAGGGTCAGACCAAGCAGATCTTTGATCTGACTGACAAAAATTATAACCGCGATGCCCGCTGTAAACCCAAGCGTCACCGGATAGGGGATAAACCGCACATAAGACCCCAGCCGGAACAGCGCCACCACCACCAAGATCAGCCCCGACAGAAACGTCGCCAACACCAGCCCCGCGACCCCGGTTTGCAGCGCGCACGCCGACACCAGCACAATAAATGCCCCCGCCGGACCGCCAATCTGAAACCGCGATCCGCCCAGTGCTGACACCAGAAAGCCGCCGATGATGGTGGTGAACAGTCCGCGCTCTGGCCCGACACCGCTGGCAATCGCAATCGCCATCGACAGCGGCAGCGCCACGATCGCCACCGTCAGCCCCGCCAGCACATCGGCGCGCAGGTCGGCCAAGGAATAGCCCTCGCGGATCATCGTCAGCAGTTTGGGGCTGAACTCTGCGCTGTATTTGGCTAACATCGCGGTATCTCCTTGGAAGGCTTGGCCGATTTCAACGCCCGTGTGCCGCTTCCGTCAAGCCATGAGGCCCCAATGACGCAACCCCGCCCCGACCCTGTTGCCGCCGCCGATGCCGAAGCCCGCCAGCTTGCGCAAGCGTTGCTGCGCGATTGCAGCCATGCGGCCTTGGCATGGACAGACCCTGCAACCCAGACGCCGGGCATTTCCCGCATCGCCTATGGTCTTGATCCGCGAGGCTTTCCGCTTACGCTGATGTCGGCGCTGGCACCGCATTTTGCCGCGCTGCGCGCCCATCCCGATTGTGCGCTGATGCTGGGCGACCCCGGTGCGAAGGGCGATCCGCTGACCCATCCTCGGCTGATGCTTCGCGCCCGTGCGCGCTTTGTCGCAGCCGATGATCCTGGCCGTGCCGCCCTGCGCGCCCATTGGCTAAAGGGCCACCCAAAGGCAGCCCTTTACGTCGACTTTGCCGATTTTGCGTTTGTGCATTTGCAGCCCCTGTCGGCGCTGCTGAACGCGGGCTTTGCCAAAGCCTACCGGCTGACGCCCGACGATCTGTGCGCCGCGCCGCTTTAGGCGGGGTTATCAACCCGGATCGTGACCTGCGCCTTGCCCTTCACCGCCACCGGCCATTTCAAATTGGCAAACTGCGCCCCTGCGCCCTGTTCCACCTGCACATAGGGCGTCACATATTGCGTGGCATTGGCGCTGTTGCTGACCGCGCCTTCAAACACCAACCCCACCACATTGCGCGCCCGCCCGCCAAACGGCAGCAGTCCGCCAGTATCCACCGCCCAAGTATCGGCGGCGGTGCTTTGGGTATGTTCCACCAGCATCGGGCTTTCGGCGCGCAGTGCCACACCGGTAAAGGTGTTGGAATGCATATGCACATTGCGGAACGAATTATAGGCCAGCGTCGCATGGGTGCTGTCCACCGCCTCGACCCGGTCAATATTGCCGGAACGCGCGTAAAACACGTTGCTGGTGATGGTCAGCCCATACAGAAAATGCCCCGGCCCCCGCGGCGTGACCACGACCCAGTTGAACCAAGGTTGCACATGCTGGGCAGTAAAGGAGTTGCCGGTGATGGTCAGGGAGCCAAAGGAAAATGATCCGCCATAGGCTGGCGTTGCATCGTGTTCATTCGACAGTTCGATAAAGCAGTTGTCGACATAGTTGCCGGTGAAAAAGGTTTTGCAATCGGGCAGAGTCAGTACCACGCCCGCCCGCCGCAGGCCCGGTTGCTGATCATCGCCGCCAAAAAAGTGGTTGCCCGCAAAGATCGCGCCAGACCCCGACACCACCGCAAAATGCCCAAAGCGCGACGACCGATTGTTGCGGATCTTGATGTCATTGGCATTGGTGTTGAACACAAGGCTCTTGCGGTCTTGTGCTGGCAGACCCTGATCGGCGGAAAAGAACTGGCAGGTGTCGATATGCAAATCCTGACAGCCTTCGCCGGTCGAGGTGATGGCACGGTCTTTCACCAACCCGAACATGCAGCCCGAAACAATGAACACCGACCCGGTCTGCGCCAGATTGATCGCGCTTGCCACACCTTCACAGCTAAAATCAACATTGGTGATCTGAAAGCGAGTCAGTGCGGTAAATCCAGAAAAATCAAGCATGTAGCGGTAGCGTTCAAAGCTATAGCTGCGGGTTCCTGCCGCGGCCCACAGCGGTTGGCTTAGGGTCAGGCTGTTGGTGGCAATGTTTTTGGCGCGCACGTAAACCTCGCGGCCAACGCCGGTGCCAATCACCCGCGCGCCCACCGGGATCGCGGCGATGTTCGACACCGCCGTCAGCTCTAACGGGTTCGTCACCGCATAGGTTGCCACCGCGCTGGCGGTGCCGGTTGTCCATGCCGGCCCCGCCACTGCCACCAGATTGCCGTTGGTCAATGTGCGCCGCGCGGTAAAGCTGGTCAGCCCGGCAAGAGCCGCCACATCAATCGGCTCGGTTAGTTCCACCCGCCGCCCGTTCAGATCCAGCGCGATGTGATCGGTGAAATAAAACAACGCCTGCAGTGCCTTCTTGAAGCCTTTCAATTCAGACCCGAACGCCGCCGCATAGGTATCAAGGTTGAAGTTTCGGGTGCAGGCAAGCCGCTGGCTGTCGGGCATGGTTATGGTGCCTTCAAACTGCACCGGATTTTCAAAGGTCAGGTGTGACCCGATGAAATAGCTGCCAGGCGATACCACAACGCGCTTGCCCACCGCGGCCGCATCTGCGGCATCAAAGGCGGCGCGATCATCGGTTATGCCATCGCCCACCGCACCATAATCGCGCACATCGACCCAATCGAACATATCGCTATGAAACACGTCAGTCACGTCTTCGATGCTGATATCGTCAATTCGCACCACACCGCCGGTCGGCCCGGTCAGGTCAATGCCGAAATGGCCAAACACCGGAGCGGTGCCCCAGACCATATCAACCCCCGGCCGGTTGCCAGACCCGACAATCGCCGTCACCGTCACCGGCACGCCATAGCCGGGCAGGGCCACAACCGGCCCCTGCTGATCAGCGCTGGTCACATTGGCGCCGCCGCCGTTGCCCGCCCAGCCGGCAATCCGCACCGTTGGCAAGGCGCCGCTGATCGCTTTCACCCGCGCGGTCACCCGCAGATACAATCCAGGCTGAAACGGGATGCTTTGAAAACACCGCAGTTTTTGCGTGGTCACGGTCTTTTGCAACTCTAGGCAGTCGCCGAAATCCTGATCGGCCGAAACAAAAGCCGCGTTTGGCTGCGCCAGATAAGATCCTTGCCCCGATAGCCCGTCCTCGCGCGACCACAGCCCAAGCCCCGCCGAAAATGGCGGCGGCATCAATACCAACCCTTGCGTAATTGCCTTGTTCATTGCGTGCCCTCGCCTTGTTCCGACAAGCCTGCCCGCCCGCGTTGCGCAGGGAGGGCGACCGCAAAAAGCTAGCAGTCAGGCGTTAAGCGCCGATTGGTCCAGCGTTCGCTGCTTTGGCCTTGGCGGTATAACCGATGCCTAAAACACAATTGTTCGTATCCTTTGGGCGCTGTGCGGCATTTCGGTGCTGTTTATTTTGGCGGCTTTGGTCTAAGTGTTGGGGATTGGTTGAAGTGGTGCCGCTTATTTTGATGCACCAGTATTATTGTATTACGAGGTGCGCGTTGATGCTTTCTGCGCTTAATTGCTTGGTAGGGATGGAGCGTGCGCACAAGCGCGTTCTGCAGGTCGCGGTTGATCTTGTGCTGCTGACTTTTGTTTTCAGCGTTTCCATGTGGATCAGACTCGACAGTTTTGCCTTCGCCGCCAACCCCAAGGTTTGGGCCGGGCTGCTTGTTGTGCTACCCGTTACGCTTTTGACCTTTGTTCGGCTTGGGTTCTATCGCGCGGTGCTGCGCTATATTGCCGGGCGTGCCCTGCTGACGATCCTGAAGGGCGCAATCATTTCGGGTTTGGTGCTGTGGGTCGTTGCCTCTGTTGCAAGCCTGCCGATCCCGCGCACCGTTCCGGTGATTTACACCCTGTTCACCTTCCTTGCGATTGGCGGCGTGCGCTTTGCCTTCCGCGATGTGCTAAGTTTTTTTGAAAATCGCCGCAATGAACGGGTGGTGATTTACGGCGCGGGGGCTGCGGGGCGGCAAATCCTGCAGTTGTTGCGGCAAAAGTCCAACTACACTCCCATCGCGTTCTTTGACGACTCGGTGCAGGCTCAGGGCACGCATGTGGGGGGGCTGCCGGTTTATGCGCCGGCGCAGATTGAAAAACTGGCCCGCAGGCTGGGCTTTACCGTGGTTCTGTTGGCGATGCCGTCGGCCACCCGGGCGCGGCGCAGCGAAATTTTGCAAGCGCTGGAAAACCTTCCGCTGCTGATCCAAACCGTGCCAGCGCTGGACGATATTTTGACCGGCAAGGCGCCGCTTGACCAGATCGACGACGTCAGCATCGAAGATCTTCTCGGCCGTGATGCCGTGCCGCCACGCAAAGAACTGCTTGGGGCCAACAATACGGGCAAGGTTGTGATGGTGACCGGCGCTGGCGGCTCTATCGGGTCAGAGTTGTGCCGTCAGGTGCTACAACTCGCGCCGAAGCGTCTGGTGCTTTACGAATTCTCTGAACCGGCACTTTACGTTATTGAACAAGAGCTTCTGGCCACAATCGCCCGGCAGAACTTGTCGGTTGAAATTTCGCCGGTTCTGGCTTGTGTCAAGTCCGCCAGGTTGGTTGAACGCACCATGCGGCATTTCAAGGTTGATACGGTCTATCACGCCGCAGCCTATAAACATGTGCCCTTGGTCGAACATAATATCGCCGAAGGTGTGCGCAACAACGTGTTCGGCACCGCGACCGTCGCG
>JAHEDL010000062.1 GCA_024641255.1 Pseudorhodobacter sp. | reverse complement strand
CGATGCCAGATTGGCCGCGCCGCCCACCGGCAAAGCGCAAGATCTGGTCGCGGGGGCTGTCTTTAACCGAAAAGGCAAGATGTATGTTCGGGCGATCAAAGCCGCGCAGGAAGGACTCTGGAGCTTGCCCGTCGAACAGCCGGGTCACGATTTCGCCCCGGGTTTCTTCATCTGCGGTGGCCGTGAAAGCGGCCAGCGGCACATTCAGGCTGCGCCGCAGTTCACCGATCCGAAGGTAATCCGGGCGAAAGTCATGCCCCCACTGCGAAACGCAATGGGCTTCGTCTACGGCAATCAAAGTGCAGTTGATCCGCCGCAGCATCGGCAAAGTGCCCGCTGACGCCAGCCGTTCTGGCGCCATGTAAAGCAGTTTCAGCCGCCCGTCGTCCAAGGCCGAAAAAACGTCTTCGGTTTCTTCGTCGGTGTTGCCAGACGTCAGCGCGCCAGCTTCGACCCCCGCTTCGCGCAACGATCTGACCTGATCGCGCATCAGCGCAATCAGCGGCGAGATGACCACCGTTACCCCTTCCCGGCACAGCGCAGGAAGCTGAAAACACAAAGACTTTCCGCCCCCCGTCGGCATAATTGCCAAGGTGTTGCGACCAGCCATCACGGCATCGACAATTTCTTCCTGACCGGGGCGAAAGCCGGAGAAACCGAAGATAGACTGCAAAAGGGCACGGGGTTCGGGCATCATCTCTTTGCGCGGCAGCAGGGCCGAAAAAGGTTAGCGAAGAGTGAATTAGTAGAAGGCTGCCATATTGTTAATCAGCACGATGCGCAGCGCATAAAGCGCCACCAGCACCAGAAGCGGGGCCAGATCAAGCCCGGGGGTGCGCGGCAAGACGGACCGCACTTTGTTATAAACTGGCTCTAGCGTGCGGTTCAGGCCGTTCCAAACTTGCGCCACAAGCTGCTGGCGCAGATTTAGCACTTGGAAATTGATCAGCCAGCTCATGATGATATGGGCAAGAATGATCCATTTTGCGATATCAAGGATCATCAACAGAATCTGAAACAAAGAGGTCATCGACGGCTCCAACCACAAGAGATTGTGGCAGAGGTAATGCCCATCCCCTAAAAGCACAATGCTTTCCGCAGCGTTTTGCCTGACCCATGCGGTCACATTTGGTACCGGCAGCGTGTGGTGTGCCGCTGCGCGTCCGGCCACTGCAATGCTAGGCTGGCTTGCGCCATCCGATGATTTCGGGCTTCATCAGGTAAAATTAGCCAAAGGGGCAGCAACATGGCAACAGCACGGCAGCGCATTTGGGGCTGGTGGTTCTACGACTGGGCCAGCCAACCCTACAACACCTTGCTGCTGACCTTCATTTTCGGCCCATATTTTGCCGAAATCGCGCGTGGCTACTACATGGGCACCGGGATGGAGGAAGAAGCCGCCAAGGCCGCAGCGCAGGCCTATTGGGGGTTTGGGCTGACCATTGCGTCGGTGATCATCGCGGTTCTGGCGCCTATTTTGGGCACAATCGCCGATGGTACCGGGCGCCGCCTGATCTGGGTCTGGATATTTTCAGTCTTTTACGTCGTTGGCGCCTACGCCTTGTGGTGGGTCGCGCCGGGTGGTGAGGCCGGCACGCTGGCATGGGCGGTGATTTTCTTTGGCATTGGCTTCATAGGGATGGAATTCACTACCATCTTCACCAACGCGCTTATGCCCACGTTAACTGATCACGATGATATTGGGAAAATTTCCGGCTCTGGTTTTGCCTTTGGCTATCTGGGTGGGTTGGTCGCGCTTATCATCATGCTGGTGCTGTTTGCCGAAAGTGCGACGACGGGTAAAACGCTGATTGGGTTGGACCCGATCTTTGCGCTTGATGCCGAGGCCCGTGAAGGCACCCGCGCAGTTGGTCCGTTTTCCGCGCTATGGTATGTGGTCTTTATGATCCCGTTCTTTCTGTGGGTGAAAGAACCGAAAATGCCGCGCGGGCAACTGCATATTGGTGCGGCGCTTGGCAGCCTTGTTGAGCTGCTGCGCAGCCTGAAATTTCGCAAAAGCCTTTTGGCCTATCTGACCTCTTCTTTGTTCTACCGCGATGCGCTGAACGCTCTTTATGGGTTTGGTGGCGTATATGCCTCGAACGTGCTGGATTGGTCGATCACGCAGATTGGCGTGTTTGGCATTCTTGGGGGAATTACCGCCATGCTGGCGTCTTGGGTTGGCGGACGGTTGGATAACCGATTTGGGCCGCGTTTTGTCATTGGCTGGTCAATCGTTGTGCTGATTTTGGTTTGCACCGTCATTGTCGGCATGACGCGCGATAGCGTTTGGGGCATTGCGATGGATCCTGCCTCGTCTATGCCTGACATCATCTTTTACATCTGCGGCGGGTTGATCGGCGCAGCTGGCGGGCCGCTGCAAGCTGCGTCGCGCACCATGTTGGTGCGCCACACCACCCCAGATCGTGCAACGGAAGCCTTTGGTTTATTTGCACTTTCTGGGAAAGTAGCAAGCTTTATCTCGCCGTTCCTAATTGCATTGGTATCGCATTTCAGCCAGTCCGCGCGCATCGGCATTTCCCCGGTGATCCTGCTGTTTGCCTTGGGACTGATTTTGTTAATCTGGGTTAACCCCAAAGGCGAACAGATATGATCCGTAATCTTATTTTATGTCTGGCCTTGTTGGCTGCTTTGCCAGCACATGCCGAAAAATTGGCAAACAAGCTGTTTGGTGCTGTGGGTGATCCAAGCCTACAAGACGCGATGCCGATTGGAACCTATGCGCGTGGTTGCGCTGCTGGTCTGATCGAGATGCCTGAAACCGGGCCAAATTGGCAGGTTATGCGCTTATCGCGTCACCGCAATTTTGGCCAACCAGTTCTGGTGAATTATCTTTATGATCTTGCAGGTTACGCCAATCAGGTTGGCTGGAAAGGCATCTATATTGGCGACATGGGGCAGCCGCGTGGTGGCCCGATGACTTCGGGTCATGCCAGCCATCAGATTGGCTTGGATGTCGATATTTGGACCTTGAAACCAAATAGCCTTACGTTGACCGTCAAAGAGCGTGAGAGCCTAAGTTCAATTTCGGTTCGAACCGCTGATCAGCTGTCGGTAAATGAAAACTGGGATTCAAGCTATGCGGCTTTCCTGAAACTAGCAGCATCTGACCCGCGCGTTGACAGAATTTTTGTCGCTGCGGCCATTAAGCTTGAACTGTGCAAGACTGCGACCAAAGCCGACAAGAAATGGCTTCAGCACGTTCGCCCAGAAGCCGGGCATGAAGATCATTTTCATATCCGTTTGAAATGCCCGAAAGGCGCGCGTCTGTGCGAAACTCAAAAACCAACAGTCAACGAACTGTCAAAAGGTGGTGATGGCTGCGATGAGACCTTGGCGTGGTGGGTCTCTGATGCGTATCTACATCCCAAACCTGCCCCCAAGCCGCCGAAACCCGTCCCGCACAAGAAAGGCCCGCGCGAATTCACCATGGCCGATTTGCCCCGCCAATGCATAAACGTGCTTTCTTCGCCGTAATGGCGGGGTTGGTGGTGCTTGCGGGCCTTGAGGGCAGCGCAAGCCCGTCGCCTCCGCCCGGCTTCTTAGGTGATTTTGAATGGTCGTCGGACATGAAGTTGTTCGGCGGCTTTTCTGGTATAGAAGTTGCGGCAAATGGGCGCGATTTCATTGCTTTGTCTGACCGTGCAGCATTGACGCAAGGCCGCATCACCCGCGATGCCGATGGCCGGATTGTGGCCGTTTCCACAGGTCCGATGCAGCGGTTAAAAGGCAAGGGTGACGATCTTTTACAGGGCGCGCGCGCCGATAGCGAAGGAATCGCGCTTGCGCCGGATGGGTCGCTTTACATTTCGTTCGAAGCTGTGGCGCGGGTTTTGCATTATAAGTCAGTCGGTAGTTCTGCTGAAAATCTGCCCGATCATCCCGATTTCGCGCATCTGCAAAACAACTCTTCGCTTGAGGCATTGGCGATTGATTCCAACGGCGCGCTTTACACATTGCCGGAACGATCTGGCAATCGCGACCGCCCATTTCCCGTATATCGCTTCAGCAAGGGTAAATGGGACAAGAAGCTGAGTATCCCGCGCGAGGGCGGTTTTCGTCCGGTGGGGGCCGATTTTGGGCCAGACGGTCGCTTTTACTTATTAGAACGCGACTTTCGCGGGCTGTCCGGCTTTTCCAGCCGCCTGCGCCGCTTTGATCTGGGGTCTAAGGGATTCAGCAACGAAACCACGCTTTTCGAATCCCCGACCGGTTTGTTTGACAATCTTGAAGGCGTTTCGATTTGGCGCGATTCAAAAGGACGGCTTACCGCGACGATGGTGTCCGATAACAATATGACCATTTTTCTGCGCACGGAAATTGTCGAATTTCGCCTGCCAGATTGACACAGCTACCGCATAGCAGCTAAAGCACCCCGTCCCGTCTTGGGCCAAGTCTCCGCGACCTTGTAAAAACGGATCAACTGATGAAAAAACTGCTTCCAGGCGTTATCGCCATGGCCGTCATTGTGGTGGCCTCTAACATCCTTGTGCAATATCCAATCGGGCAATGGCTGACTTGGGGGGCGTTTTCCTATCCCTTCGCCTTCCTGGTGTCAGAGCTTGTAAACCGGTTCTATGGCTTGGCCGCCGCGCGCCGCGTCGTTTATGCTGGTTTCGTCGTGGGTCTGATTTGCTCGGCAATCGGCACGCAGATCATGGGCGAATTTGGCCCCCTGGTCACCATGCGCGTGGCGCTTGGTTCTGGCCTTGCCTTCCTTGTTGGCCAACTTCTTGACGTCAGCGTGTTTGACAAACTGCGTCGGGCCGAATGGTGGCGCGCACCGTTCCTATCGTCTTTGGTAGGGTCGTCGATCGATACCGTGCTGTTCTTCACGCTGGCGTTTTCGTCGGCTTTCATCTGGCTAGAGCCTGCAAATGATGTGTCTTGGGCTGCGGGCCAAGTGCCGCTGCTGGGCGCTGGGCCAGAGGTTCCGTTGTGGGTGTCGCTGGCGGTTGCCGACTGGTGCGTTAAAGTTCTGGTCGATCTTTTGGCACTGATGCCGTTCCGCATAGCAGTTGCAAAATACGCGGCACGGCTAGCGTAAAATCTTTTGACAAACACAAAATCTGTGTCACCCTCCCCTTATCGGCAACCATTTGAAAGGAGGTGACCCAGTGTCTAGAGTGATATTGGAGAGCGGTGTCGGGACAGTCGTGGGGGGTGTTTTCTAAGGGCAGCCCCTTGGTGAAACAAACCACAGATTGGGCTTTTGATACCTAACTGGCCCATCTCCTTAGATCTCGGAAAGGGTTGCCGCATGTCGGCAGCCCTTTCTCTTTTCCTAATCCCGGTCTAACTTTGCGCGATGCTTTGGATCACCGACACAGTTTCGATTGCCGACTGGGAGCTAAGCGAAAGCTTCATGCGCGCCTCTGGGCCGGGTGGTCAAAATGTTAATAAAGTTTCGACCGCCGTCGAATTGCGGTTTGAGGCCGAGCGATCACCCAATTTGGCTTCTTCCGTCAAAACGCGGTTAAAAAAATTGGCCGGACGGCGATGGACGCTTGAAGGTGCCATTGTCCTGCAGGTGGACGAAACCCGCAGCCAATTGCGGAACCGGGAATTGGCGCGTGAGCGTTTGTCCGATCTTATCCGCGCCGCGCTGGTTGCGCCCAAACGGCGTATTGCAACAAAACCCACCTATGGCAGCCAGTTGCGCCGCGTCAAAGCCAAAACCATTCGCGGCGAGGTTAAAGCCCTGCGCGGGAAACCGGGTGAAGAAGAATGAGCATCGAAAGCCTTGCCGCCGAAGCCGCTGCACATTGGAACGGGCGCGTTACGCGGCTTATTCGGAACCGCGAGAATGCGGTTTTTGAAGTAGCCTTGCCGCAAGGACGCGCTGCGCTGCGCTTGCATCGCCACGGCTACCAAGATGACGCTGCAATCCGGTCGGAATTATGGTGGTGTGCGGCGCTTGCCGCGAAGGATGTTGCGGTTCCTGCCGCATTGCCGTCGCGTGATGGCAGCCTTTTGGTCAAGCTTTCAAATGGGCGCAACGCAT
Source organism: Pseudorhodobacter sp. (assembly GCA_024641255.1). Lineage (GTDB taxonomy): Bacteria > Pseudomonadota > Alphaproteobacteria > Rhodobacterales > Rhodobacteraceae > Cypionkella. The sequence goes on along the minus strand of JAHEDL010000062.1, from coordinate 2,013 downwards.
CGGTCATCGATTGGGTCGAAGGCGATGCGTTGGGGGAGTCTGGCAAGCCTTTTCCGCAACCCTTGCCCGAGGTATTGGCGCGCCATTTTGCGCTTGGCCGCCTGATCGCAGATTTTCATCTGGCGACCGATCGCCTTGCCTTGCCCGCCGAATTTACCCGTCCGAAGTGGGATATTGACGGGCTTACCGGCGAGGCCCCGTTCTGGGGGCGCTTCTGGGATCATCCCGTAGCAACACATGAACAAGCCGAAGTTCTGCGCGAGGCCCGCACTTTTCTGCGCGATAGTTTGCACCAGCATGCCGCCGCGGGCGGCGATTTCGGCCTGATTCACGCCGATGTGCTAAGGGAAAATGTTCTAGTGAATAAAGATTCACTTTCTCTGATAGATTTCGATGACTCCGGGTTCGGCTTCCGACTTTATGATCTTGGCACGGTGTTAAGCCAAAACCTTTACGAACCTGCCTACCCTGAAATTCGCGACGCTTTGCTTGCCGGATATTCCCAACTTCGCCCCGCAACTGTGCGAATGGTCGAGGTCTTCACCCTTGCGCGCACCTGTGCTTCTGTTGGTTGGACGATGCCGCGCCTCGCGCCAGAAGACCCTGTTAACAAAAGCCATCTTGCGCGGGCCGTCATGTGGGCGCGTAAGGTAATGGCCTAAACCACCACCTCTTGCGCCGTCTGGTCGCCAACGCCGAACACGCGTTTGTAGCGGGCGATTTCGGCGTCATCCCCCATAGCCTTGTTCGGGTTGTCTGATAGTTTCACCGTTGGCCGCCCATCGGCAGTCACGGCCTTGCAAACCAAACTGAATGGCGCAAGAGCGTCGTTTTGGGTCAAGCCACGGAAATCATTGGTCAACATCGTGCCCCAACCAAACGAGACTTTTACCCTGCCAACAAACTGGCGGTGAAGATTTTCGATGCTTTCCACATCCAACCCATCCGAAAAGATCACAAGCTTTTTGGTCGGGTCTTCACCACGCTCGCGCCACCAACGGATTGCCGTTTCGGCACCTGTTGCCGGGTCTCCGCTGTCGATGCGAATTCCGGTCCAGGATGCCAGCCAATCCGGCGCGCGCTGCAAAAAGCCTTCGCTGCCGAAGGTGTCTGGCAGGATAATCCGCAGATTTCCGTCATGCTCTTCTTGCCAATCTGCAAGCACACGATACGGCGATTGCGCGAGTTCGGCGTCAGAATTGGCCAAAGCTGCATAGACCATCGGCAATTCGTGGGCATTCGTGCCAATGGCTTCAACTTCGCGCCGCATGGCAATCAGGCAATTCGATGTACCGGTAAATTTACCCTCTAGGCCTTCGCGCATCGCCTGCACGGCCCAGTCTTGCCATAAAAACGAATGGCGGCGACGGGTGCCAAAATCAGCAATCTTCAAGCCTTCAATCGCTTTTAGCCGCGTAATTTTCTCCCACAGCTTTGTCATTGCGCGGGCATAAAGCACCTGCAACTCAAAGCGGCCCTGCTTTTCCAAAACCGCGCGGCTGCGCAATTCCATTAAAACGGCCAGCGCCGGAATTTCCCAAAGCATGACCTCGGGCCAGCGCCCTTCAAAGGTCAGCTCATACTGACCGTCGCGCTTTTCCAAGTGATAGGCGGGCAGGCGCAAAGCTTCGAACCACTCCATAAAATCCGGGCGAAACATTTGCCGCTTTCCGTAGAAAGTATTGCCGCGCAGCCAAGTGCTTTCGCCGCGTGTCAGCGACAATGAACGAACATGGTCCAACTGTTCGCGTAACTCACCTTCATCAATCAGTTCTGCCAAGCGTATCGATTTTGAACGGTTGATCAGGCTGAAGGTGACCGTCGTGTCTGGCTTATTTCTAAAAATTGACTGACACATCAATAGCTTGTAAAAGTCGGTGTCAATCAAAGAACGGACGATCGGGTCGATCTTCCACTTATGGTTCCAGACGCGCGTGGCAATGTCGACCATGTCGGTCCTCCCTTTGCCGACCTGTCTACGGCATTATCGCGGGCAAGGTCAAAATGATCTCG
>JAHEDL010000052.1 GCA_024641255.1 Pseudorhodobacter sp. | reverse complement strand
AAGGCGGCAGTAATCGTGTGGCGCGATCACTTCGTCAATCCAAAGGACGTTACGATCTTCTCCGATGGTTCTCGGGCAGAAGGCTTAGTCACGGTTCGTTGGGTGCAGTAGCATCTTGCCCCGGCGGGACAGTCCGGCTACCTAGTGAGCACGCACCGACAGCACGTCAGGCACACACGGAGAAAATCCACCGGGAAGCCGAACGGGCCGAAATTATTGAGAATGAAGGGAAAAGCGGTCGTGTGACCGGGTTCGATTTTGCTCCCGGTCGCCCTTCACCCGCTCCAATCCCCTACAGCAAGACACCGGGTTCGACGCAGTGATTGCGCGATTAAGCCTCGTCGATGCGGCGCAGTTTGAAGATCACAATCGACACGCCCCACGCAATCAAGAACAGCGCGATAATGCCATAGCCCAGCAGGCCAAAGTTATCGTTCAGAATGCCAATATCTTCCCAAATCCAGCCGCTTAGCGCCAGTTTGTCTTGCAACAGCCCCAAGGTTTCAATGCTGCCCACCACGATTGCCACAGCAACCGACAGGCCGGTGATCACCAGATTATAGTAAAGCTTGCGCATCGGCCGTTGAAACGCCCAGCCATAGGCCCCCAGCATCAAGATGCCGTCGACGGTATCCACCAACGCCATGCCGGCGCAAAACAGCATCGGGAACACCATCACCACCAGCGGCGAAACGCCGCCCGACGCCGACGATGCCGAAAGCCCCAGCAGCCCAACTTCTGTTGCGGTGTCAAAGCCCAGCCCGAACAACATGCCCAAAAAGTAGATATGCCGGTTCTTTTCAATCAGCCGGAACATGCGGCGGAACAACCGCGCCATCACGCCACCACCGCTTAGCAACAGGTCCAGATCATCGGCATGCAAATCGCCGCCCTGCCGCACTTTGCGCAAAGACCGCCACGTGTTGCGCAAGATGAACAGGTTGGCGCCCGCGATGGCAAACAAGAAGAACGCGGATACAAGCGTGCTGATAGTGCCGCCAATCGCGCGATAGTCTTCAAAACCGCCCTGCAACGCCTGCGCGGTGATCGCCACCACCACCGACAAGATCACCACGATCGACGAATGCCCCAGCGAAAAGAACAGCCCCACCGTCAGCGGGCGCTTGCCCTCTTGCATCAGCTTGCGGGTGATATTGTCGATTGAGGCGATATGGTCGGCATCGACCGCATGGCGCAGCCCAAAGCTATAGGCCAGAAACGCCGTGCCCAGCAGCACCGGCTGACCTTGAAACGCCGCAAAGGCCCAAGCCCAAGCGGCGCAATTGAACAGCACCAAAAGCGACAGGATCACCGCAGCCTTGCGGCGCAGTCCAACCGGCGCAGAATCTAAAATCCGCTGCAGCAACGTCAACGCTTTCTTCCCGACACCCGCCGTGCCGGAATGTTGGGCTGTGCTGCGGCGGCACCCAAACGGGCGGCCCGACCCGCACAGCCGGTCTGGGTTTATGGGCAGGTCTCCTGGCTCGCGGGTCTTCCTGCGGTGCCCACCCTTCCCGGTTTCCCAGTGGTGATACGGACACGCAGTCGCCGCTTACAGTTGCGGGGGCAGCCACGGATCAGGCCCCAATTGGGTCATCCCTACCGTGTTCCCTATTAATCCAGCAGGCTTGGCCTGCATGGAACCCAAGTGCGATCAGCTAGCGCGGGAAGTGCCGCGCTGTCCAGAGCAGATGCGACATCTTGCGGCGGTTTTGGCACAGGCTTGGCCGCGATTGGCATAGGCCGCGAACTGGCCTTATCGCCGCCATCTTCCCCTTTGCCCCGCGCTGCGCTAGCAAATGCCTTGCAACTGGAAAGGGAATCCCCATGAGCGAGATCAAACGTATCGGCGTCGGCGCACGGATGTCGGAAGCTGTGGCCTATAACGGCATCGTCTGGCTGGCTGGCCAAGTCGGCACCCCCGGCGAGTCGGTGGAAGCACAGACCAAAACCTGCCTTGCCGAAGTCGACCGTATTCTGGCAGCTGCTGGCACCGACAAGACCCGCATCCTGTCGGCGCAAATCTGGCTGGCCGATATTTCGACCTTCGCCGAGATGAACAAGGTCTGGGACGCTTGGGTTCCGGCAGGCCACACCCCGGCCCGCGCCACCGGCGAAGCCAAACTGGCGACCCCGGATTACAAAGTGGAAGTCATTGTCACCGCAGCGCTGCGCTGAGCCAAAAGCAAGGGGGGCTGTCTGCCCCCCTTCCCCCCCCGAGGATATTTTCACCAGTATGAAAGCCGCGCTGTCAGGCTTTCAGGTAATCGACCAGCGCTTGCGTCGAGCCGTCTTTGCCTTCGGTGCTTTGCGCGCCTTCCAGGATCGGTTGCAGCGCCAGCGCCAGTTCCTTGCCCAGCTCGACGCCCCATTGGTCATAGGAGTTCAGGCCCAGCACCACGCCTTCGACAAACACCCGATGTTCATAAAGCGCGATGATCTGGCCCAGCGTGAACGGCGTCAGTTTCGGGTAGACCAGCGTTGTCGACGGCCGGTTGCCGGGGAACACCCGATGCCGCGCTTGGCGGTCGAGTTCGGCACCGCTAAAGCCCTTTTTGGTCATGATCGCGGTGGCTTCGTCCAAGGACCGGCCCCGCATCAAGGCTTCGGATTGCGCCAGACAGTTTGACACCAGCAGAAGGTGCTGGTGGGCCAGATCAGGCTCATGTCCCTGTTTCGCCACCAGGAATTCGCAGGGCACCACGCGGGTGCCTTGGTGGATCAGCTGATAAAACGCGTGCTGGCCATTGGTGCCGGGTTCGCCCCAAACCACCGGGCCGGAATGGGTGGCAAGCGCGCTGCCATCCATCGCCACCGATTTGCCGTTCGATTCCATTTCCAACTGCTGCAGATAGGCAGGCAGGCGGCTAAGGCGTTGATCATAGGGCAGAACCGCGCGGGTGGTATAGCCGCAGATCTGGTTGTGCCAGATGCCAACCAAGGCCAGCATCACCGGCATATTGTCTTCGAAGGCATCGGACAAAAAGCGTTCGTCCATATCGCGGCCACCGGCCAGAAAATCGGCAAACGCTTCGGGGCCAACCGCCAGCATCAGTGCAAGGCCAATCGGCCCCCACATCGAATAGCGCCCGCCGACCCAGTCTTCAAAGCCGAACACCCGGCTGCCATCAATGCCGAATGCCGCCGTCTTGTCCGCCGCCGTCGACACAGCTGCAAACTGCGCCGCCGGATTGGCCACCGATGCCGCCATCCAGACCCGCGCGGTTTCGGCATTGGTCATGGTTTCAATCGTGGTGAAGGTTTTCGACGCCACGATCACCAGCGTGGTTGCCGGGTTCAGCCCCTTGATCACGTCGGCGATATGCGCGCCATCGACGTTCGAGACATAATGTACCCGCGGCCCGTCATGGTAGGGCGCCAGCGCAAGCGTCGCCATTGCTGGCCCAAGGTCAGAGCCGCCGATGCCGATGTTAATCACATCGGTGATCTTGCCGCCTTGGCCGCAATATTTGCCGGTGCGCACTTCACGCGCAAAAATCGCCATGCGCGCCAAGGTTTTATGAATGTCAGGCACCACATCGGTGCCATCGACCAAAACCTTGACACCTTCGGGGGTACGCAGCGCCGTGTGCAGCACCGCGCGGCCTTCGGTATCGTTGATCTTTTCGCCGCCAAACATCGCGGCGCGCTTTTCCGCCACGCCCGAGGCTTCGGCCAAAGCGATCAGCAGGCGCTTTGCCTCGGCATCGATGTTGGTCTTGGAATAATCCAGCAGCATCGCCCCGGCGCGGGCCGAAAATTGCGCAGCGCGGTCTTTCTGATCGAACAAAGAGATCAACGACCGCCCTGCCACCGCCGCCTGATGATCTTTCAGCGCTTGCCATTTCGTCATGATTTACTCCGCCCAGTGTACGGTTGCATTGTCCAGCACCACCCGCACCGGAGCCTCCAGCGCAGGCAAACGTGCTGCCCGTTCGATCGCGGCGCGCTTTTCGGCACCGGTGATCAGGATATGAATGTTCAGCGCGCCCGCCAGAACCGGCGCGGTCAGGGTGATGCGCGGTTCGCCCGCCGCATCGGCGCGCATCGGCAGCAAGATCGGCGCATCAGCCGCCAAGGCTTCGGCCAGCAGATCGGCACCGGGAAACAGGCTTGCGGTGTGCATATCGCCGCCCATGCCCAGCAGCAGCACCGTGATCGGCAAATGCGGCGCAAGACCTTCGGCCAGCGCCTCTAACGCCAGTTCGGGTTTTTCGGCGGCCGCGTAAAGCGGCACCAGTTGCGCCGCCGCGGCCTTGTCGGTCAGCAGACGTTCGCGCAGCAGACGGGTGTTCGACCGCGGGCTGTCTTCGCCCACCCAACGTTCGTCGTTCAAAAACACCGCCACATGCGCCCAATCCAGCCCGACGCCCGACAAGATGTCGAACACCGGCCCCGGCGTGGTGCCACCGGGAACCGAAAACGACGCGCGGCCGTCGCGGTTCAACGCTTCGGACAGCTGGCCTGCAATCACATCGGCCAGCCCCAGCATCAACGCTTCGCGGTCAGGGTAGGTTTCGAACTTCATTCCTTGATCTCGCGCCAACGGCGGCCATCGCGGTGCATCAGCATCAGCGCATCTTCGGGGCCGGACGAACCCGGATCATAGCCCTGCGGCTTGTCGCCCCGCGCTTCCCAACCTTGAATGATCGGGTCGGTCCAGGCCCAGGCGGCTTCCACTTCGTCGCCGCGCATAAACAGGGTCTGGTTGCCACGGATCACATCCATGATCAGCCGTTCGTACGCATCCGGCACATCCTCGGCCTCGTCGCCCAAGGCATCGGCAAATGACATGTCCAAGGGCACCTGCATCAGGCGCATGCCGCCCGGCCCGGGTTCCTTGATCATCACCATCAGGTTCATGCCTTCGTTCGGCTGCAACCGGATCACCAGCACGTTTTCATGCCAGCCCTTGGCGTCATCAAAGATCGCGTGTGGCGGTTGCTTGAAGGTGATGGCAATTTCGCTGGCCCGCGCCCGCAGCCGCTTGCCGGTGCGCAGATAGAACGGCACGCCCTGCCAGCGCCAGTTCGACACATTCACCTTCAGCGCGATGTAGCTTTCGGTTTTCGAGGCCGGGTTTTCCGAATGCTCGATATAACCGCCCTCGTCCTTGCCGGCATTATACTGGCCGCGCACGATATGTTCAGGCGACACCGGCTTCAGCGCCCGGATCACCTTCAGCTTTTCATCGCGCACCGCGTCGGGGTCAAAGTGATAAGGCGGCTCCATCGCGATCAGGCACAACAGCTGCATCATATGGTTTTGCACCATATCGCGCATCGCACCCGACTTGTCGTAATAGGCGCCGCGCCCATCGACCGAAACGGTTTCCGCCACGGTGATCTGCACATGGTCGATATATTCGGCCTTCCACAGCGGTTCGAACAGAATGTTGGCAAAGCGCACCGCCATCAGGTTCTGCACGGTTTCCTTGCCCAGATAATGGTCGATCCGGTAGATCTGCGCTTCGGTGAAATGCTTGGCCAGCACCGCGTTCAGCGCGCGGGCCGAGTCAAGATCGCGGCCAAACGGCTTTTCCACCACGATCCGGCTCCAGGCATCGGCGATGCCGTGCAGGTGCAGCCGTTCGGCAATATCGCCAAACAGGCTGGGCGCGACCGAGAAATAGAACGCCCGCACCACGTTGTCGCGCATCAGGCCCTGCAGCTTGGCCCAACCGCCTTCTCCGGTGGCGTCGATCGACACATAGGCGATCTTGTCCAGAAAATCGGCAATCGCCTTTTTGTCCTGCCGATCCTTCGGCACGAACTCGGCAATCGCCTCGCCGACCAGCGTGCGAAACGCCGCATCGGTCAGATCGGCGCGCGCGGCGCCAATGATGCGGCTGTTTTCGGTCATCTGACCTGCCAGAAACCGCCGATACAACCCCGGCAGGATCTTGCGCTTGGCCAGATCGCCAGTGCCGCCAAAGATCACCAGATCAAAGGCATCTACCGGAATGACACGCGAAACCATGGCTTACCTCGCAGCTTGGGCCGGACTTCTTACAGCGTTGTTAGCGCTAACGAAGCGCTTTTAGCGCCACGACGCATCCAAGTCTAGCACTGGATGCAGTCTATCTGAAAGAGATGCTGCGTGGCAGCAAATCAGATCTCATCGGCGGGCATCCACCGAACCCGGCGCAACCCCGGTTCGGCCGCTATCCGCTGCACAACTTGTTCCACCGCGTGATCCACCGCATCCTCGCCGCTGACGGTGGCGGAAAGTTCGATGCCATCTTCGCGGGTTTTGGCCTGTATTTCCTGCATATGCAGCCCGCCCAGCGTCAAATTCCGCAGCAACAGCGCCCGCATTGCCGCGTCTTGCTCTGCGGCGCATTCCACCACCACGCGGTAAATCCGCACCACCGGAACCCCGGCCCGCGTGTTGCGCTTCAACCACTTGACCAAGGGACGCAGGCCCAAATTCACGAAAACCACCATCGCCGTCAGCAACACCGCAAACGGCCAAGCCCCGATTCCCGCCAAAACCCCCACACCCGCCGAACACCACAGCGTCGCGGCCGTGTTCAGCCCATGCACGTTGAAGCCTTCGCGAAAGATGATTCCCGCGCCCAGAAAGCCGATCCCCGACACCACCTGCGCCGCCACCCGCGTCGGGCTGGCATCATGTTCAACCAACTGGCTGAAGATCACAAAGCCCGATGCCCCCAACGCCACCAGCGCATTGGTGCGCAAGCCCGCCATCCTCTGCCGCACCTGCCGCTCTGACCCGATCAAGGCCCCACAAGACAAGGCAACCGCCATGTTCACAGCCGCCGAAGCAAGCGCAAGGGTCATGCAGATATCCTTTCCAAAACACCCGAAGCTGACCACGAAACCGCTGATTTGTGAAGCTTTTGTAACGCCCGCGCCGCCGCCTTGACGGCAGGTAACCTCAGGCGTCCAACTCGGCGTCCCAATACAAATAATCCATCCAGCTTTGATGCAGATGGTTGGGCGGAAAGCGGCGGCCATGCGCCTGCATTTCTTCGGGGCTGGGCACGCGCGGCACCTTGGCCAGATGCAGTCCCGACTGTTTCAAACTGCGCGAACCCTTGCGCAGATTGCACGGCGAACAGGCTGCCACCACATTGGCCCAGCTGGTCACCCCACCACGACAGCGCGGCACCACATGGTCAAAGGTCAACTCGCCCTTGGCGCCGCAATACTGGCAGCAAAATTCGTCGCGCAAGAAAAGATTAAAGCGCGTGAAGGCCACGCGCTTTTGGGGTCTTACAAAATCTTTCAGCACCACGACCGACGGTATGCGGAACTCTTGTCGCTGGCTTCGCACCACATGGTCATATTCGGCCACAATCTGCACCCGGTCCAGCACCGCCGCCTTGATCGCCTCTTGCCACGGCCACAGCGATAACGGGTAGTAGCTAAGCGGGCGATAATCGGCATTCAGAACCAGCGCCGGAAAGTGCTTCAGCGCCGCAGGGTCGCGTACAAACTGTGTCCTGAAATCGCCGTCCATTCCGTCAAAGACTCCGTCAAGAACCCGTCGCCGTCTTAGATCAGTCGCCTTAGCGTCAACTATATCTAGCGTTTTGCCGCTGACAAGCCCCGAACCCATAGCCTGCCTGCATGACAGCCTTGCTAGCCTATGGTTGTAACGCCGAAATGAAAAAGGCCCCGGAACATCCGGGGCCTTTCACAACCACTCACTCGTTAAGCTGCTTGAACTGCGCGTCCGGTCAGAACCTTGACCAGATTGGCCCGATAGTCCGGCGTGCCATGCAGATCGCTGATCATGTCAGACGCATCCACCGTCAGACCGGCAATCGCCTTGGCCGAAAAATCAGCCGACAGCGCCTTTTCGGCATCGCGCCAGCGGAAAACGCCATCATTCGACGCCCCCGTCACCGCAACCCGCACGCCATCGGCAAACTTTGCCACAAACACCCCGGTCAGGGCAAAGCGGCTCGCCGGTTGGTTGAACTTCAGATAAGCGGCCTTTTGCGGGATCGGGAACCGCACTTCGGTCACGAACTCGCCTTCGTCCAAGGCGGTGGTGAACATGCCCTGAAAGTAGTCATCAGCCGCAATCTGGCGCTTGTTGGTCACAACAGTCGCACCCG
>JAHEDL010000044.1 GCA_024641255.1 Pseudorhodobacter sp. | reverse complement strand
GATTTAGCGCGTTAACGGATGGCGTCGGCACATTCGATCAGGGCATTGATCGAGGCATGCGACCCCGAAAGCGAATAGTCCATCACGCCTTCGCCGCTTTCAGTTTTCAGATGCGCGGTGCGGCCTTGCGCCACTTCGGTCAGGAACCGCACGCCCTGATCGCTGTCGGGCAGGTCAAACAGGATAGAGTTTTTGTAAAGTTCGGCCCCGGTCAGCGTCCAAGCGCCGCGACGATCTATTTCGACTTGCAGGTTGGCGGTGTCGCCTTCGCCAAATTCCCATGACGTGGAATAGAATTGCAGCCGCACCGATTGATCCTGACTGACCCAAAGCGTGAAACTGTCGGTTTGGGCATCAACCTCGGCAAGGCAGGCAAGCGACCCGTCGTCATACTGAACCGCCTCTACCTCCCAGTGTTTGTATTTGTAAAGCGAGGTGGACTGCGGTTCAGCCAGCAGCGGCGCAGCCGCAAAGCCCAACAGCACAGCGCAGCAGACGGGTTTGGAAAAGTTCATGGCCAAAACTCCTTCACAACTATGTGAACAGGATCGGCCAATCTGTGCCATTTCGCAAATGAAAAAGCCTGTCATCCGGCACAGATAGCGGACAGCGTTAAGATGACAGGCGGCGGTGGATCAGTCGGCCACTTCCCAGCTTTGCGCGAATTGGCCCAGCACCGATTGCAGATCGGACTCTGCCACCGTGCCAGTGCGGGTGATGCGGGCGACAAGGCCGCGTTTTTTGTCTTCGACCACGGCACCAACATGCGCAGGCAGGCCCGCATCAAGCAAGGCGGCGTCCAGCACCCGCGCGATGGCGCGACGGCGCAGGTCGGGCTTGAACACTTTGCCCACGGCGGTTTTCGGCAGTTCGGGCAGAATTTCGATGTGCTTGGGCAGCGCCGCGCGTTCGTGGATATGGGTTTTGGCATAGGCCAGCAGGTCGGCTTCGGTCAAAGACGCGCCCTTGGTCAGTTCGACATAGGCGCAGGGCAGTTCGCCCGAATGTGCATCGGGCTGACCGATGGCACCGACAAAGCCGACGCCGTCGCAGCCCATCAGCGCCTCTTCAATCAAGGCGGGGTCGATGTTGTGGCCGCCGCGAATGATCAGATCCTTGGCGCGGCCAGTGATGAAAAGATAGCCTTCGGGGTCGATCCGGCCCAGATCGCCGGTGCGCAAAAACCGGCCTTCGGCAAACAGATCGCGGTTCTTGTCGGCCTCGGTATAGGTCGAGCCTTCGAAGACGCCGGGATTGGCGACACAGATTTCGCCCACCTCGTCGACTTCGCATTGCCGGAAGCCTTCCGGCGTTTTTTGCAAGATGCGGACGGTGGTGTAGGGGAAGGGAAAACCGACAGAGCCGATCTTCTTGTTGCCGTCGGGCGGGTTGACCGAGACAAGGCAGGTGCATTCGGTCAGCCCATAACCTTCGACGATTTGCACGCCGGTGATTTTTTCAAAACGATTGAAAAGTTCAACGGGAAGCGGCGCAGAGCCGGAAAATGCGCCGCGCAATGTTGAAATATTAGCATCGACCGGGCGTTGCAACAGTGCGGAAAGCGCGGTTGGCACGGTAACGATATAGCTGGATTTCCAGCGTTCGATCAGCTTCCAGAAGTTGTCGAACACGCCTTCGCCGCGATAACCGGCTGGGGTGGGAAACACCACATGCGCGCCCGACGCGATCATCGACATCAGGATCGGGTAGGCCGCAAAGACGTGAAACAGCGGCAGCGGGCACATCACCGTGTCGGTTTCGCGAAACAGCAGCCGCGCGCCCAGCCAGCCGTTATAGATCATGCCTTGGGCGCGGTGCTGCGCCACCTTGGGCATGCCGGTGGTGCCGCCGGTGTGGAAATAGGCGGCGGTGTGATCGGTGCTGCGGTCGGCAAAGGCCAAGCGGTCGGCCGAATGTTTGGCGCATTCGGCGTTGAAATCTTTGACATTGGCGCTGTGGCTGTGCGGGTTTTTGGGGCGGATCAGCGGCACGATCCAGCTTTTGGGCGGGGCCAGATAGCGGTTCAGGTCTACTTCCAGCACGGTTTTGACGCTGGGGGCGTGGCGCACCGCCTCTGCCACCTTTTGCGGCACATCGGTTTTCGGGAATGCCCGCAGGGTGACAACCACCTTGGCGCCGGTTTCGCGCAGGATGGCTGAAATCTGTTCGGCCTCTAGCAGCGGGTTGATTGGGTTGACGATTCCGGCGGTGGCACCGGCAAGCAGGGTGACGGCGGTTTCAAGCGCGTTGGGCAGCACATAGGCCACGACATCGGTTTCGCCGATGCCCAGCGCGCGAAACAGGTTGGCGGCTTGGGTCACGCGGGCGTGCAGGCCGTTCCATGTCAGGGTTTCGGCGCGGTCATTCGGGCCCGAGGTCAGCTGATAGCTGATGGCGGGGCGGGTGCCGTGGGCGGCGCGGGTGCGCGACAGGAAGGCATAGATCGAGCGTGGAATATCACGATCGGCCCAAGACGATTCCGCCTCGATGGCTTTCAGGTCCGCAAGTGATGCGAAGCTTCCCATGGTATCCTCCCGTTGCGTGGCCCGTTCTGCTGCGGGCCGTATAGCGGGAAAGATGCGGAAGAAAGCAGCGTTTGCCAAGGAAAAGCATGACCACCCAACGCAACGTCAGGAAATTTGGGAGATTTGGGGCGGTCAGGCAGCCCCATCGGTGAATTGCAGCTTGGCAAGGCGGGCGTAGAGACCACCTGCGCCCACAAGCGCGTCATGGCTGCCGATGGCGTCAATGCCGCCCTGATCCAGCACAACGATACGGTTGGCGCGTTTGACGGTGGCAAGCCGGTGCGCCACCACAATCACGGTGCGGCCCTGCGCCAGCCGGTCAACCGCCGCCTGCACATCGCGTTCGGATTCGGCATCCAGCGCCGAGGTGGCTTCATCCAGCAACAGCACGCGGGCGTCGCGCAGGATGGCGCGGGCGATGGCGATGCGTTGCTTTTGCCCGCCCGACAGCATCACGCCGCGTTCGCCCAGATAGGTGGCATAGCCCTGCGGCAGCGCGGTGATGAAGCCATGCGCCGAAGCGGCTTCGGCGGCCGCGATCACTTCGGCTTCGGTGGCGTCGGGACGGCCAAAGCGGATGTTTTCCAGCGCCGAGGCGGCGAAGATCACCGGGTCTTGCGGCACAAGCGCCATCGCTGCGCGGAAATCGGTGCGGGCAAGGCTGCGCAGGTCATGGCCATCCAGCAAGATCGCGCCACCTTGCGGATCATAGAACCGCATCAAGAGTTGCAGGATCGACGATTTGCCAGCGCCCGACGGGCCAACCAAGGCCACGGTTTCGCCCGGCGCCACAGTCAGGCTGACGCCATTCAGCGCCGCAAATTCGGGGCGGGCGGGGTAAAAGAAGGTGACGTTATCCAACGTGATTTCACCACGGACCGGGCGCAGCAGGGCCACCGGCGCGCTGGGGTCTGACACCGGATCGCTGGCATCCAGCATTTCGACCAGACGTTCGGTCGCGCCCGCCGCGCGCTGCAATTCGCCCCAGATTTCGGACAGCGAGCCTGCGGCACCGGCCACCAGCACAGCGTAGATCACGAATTGCACCAGTTCGCCCGGCGTCAGGGTGCCGTCGCGCACATCGCGCGCGCCTATCCACAGCACACCGACCACGCCGCCGAACACCAGAAAGATCACGATCATCGTCATCACGGCGCGGGTTGAAATGCGGGTCAACGCGGCGGTGAAGGATTGTTCGTTGATCTGGCCAAATTCGGCGCGGGTGCGGTCTTCGTGGGTGAAGGATTGCACGGTTTGCACGGCAAGCAGCGCTTCGGATGCCATGCCAGAGCTGTGGGCGATGGCATCTTGGTTGTCGCGGCTTTGCCGACGCAGACGGCGGCCAAGAGTGACAATGGGAATGATGATCGCGGGCACGATGAGCAGCACCAGCCCCATCAGTTTCAGCGAGGTCAGCCCCATCAGCACAAGGCCACCCAGCACGGTCAGCATGTTGCGCAGCGCGACCGAGACCGACGACCCAATCACCGACAGGATCAAGGTGGTATCGGTGGTGATGCGGCTAAGCACCTCTCCGGTCAGCAGTTTTTCGAAATAGGCGGGGCTCATGCCCAAGACGCGGTTGAACAGCGCGCGGCGGATGTCGGTGACGACGCGTTCGCCCAGACGTGTCACGAAGTAATAACGAATACCGGTGCCCAGTGCCAACAGCGCCGCGATCATCAGTGCCGCGCCAAAATATTTGTCCAGCAGGGTCACATCGCCCGCGCCAAAGCTGTCGACCACCCGGCGCACCGCCATGGGCAGCACCAAGCTGACCGTCGCGGTCAGGCACAGCGCCAAACCTGCGACAATCACCATGCCCCGATAGGGCCGGATGAAGGGCCAAAGGCCGCCCAAGGCGCCAACCTTCTTCGAGGTTGCCCGTTGTTCCAGATTTTCGGCCATGTCACGCCTTTGTTAGCTGCCCAAATGCTGCCGCGCCGATCTAGACCTGCGCGCGGGGGCGTGCAAGCGGCCCGTTGCCGCTGCCGGTGTCGCATGGCAGGGTGTGCCAAAAATGGAGACGGGAATGGGCCGGTTTATCGCAGCCGATGGCACAGAGTTGGCATATTCGGACGAAGGCACTGGCGTGCCGCTGCTGTGCCTTGCCGGATTGACCCGGACAATGGCGGATTTCGACTATGCCAAACCGCATTTGCAAGGCGTGCGGTTGATCCGAATGGATTATCGCGGACGCGGTGACAGCGCGTGGTCGGGGGCGGCAAGTTACACCGTGCCGCAAGAGGCGCTGGATGCGCTGGCGCTGTTGGATCATTTGGGCGTGGCGCAGGCTGCGGTGCTTGGCACCTCTCGCGGGGGGCTGATTGGCATGCTGCTGGCGGTGATGGCAAAGCCGCGGCTGTTGGGGTTGTGCCTGAACGATATTGGCCCAGTGATCGAGCGCGGCGGGCTGGAGCGGATTTTCGACTATGTCGGGCGCAATCCGTCGGTGAAAACCCATGACGCGCTGGCCGAGCGGTTGCCAAAGGCGATGCCGGGCTTTGCCAATGTGCCGCACAGCCGCTGGCTTGACGAGGCGCGGCTGCATTATCGGGCCATGCTGAATGGTTTGCAGATTACCTATGACCCCGATCTGCGCGAGGCGTTTCTGGCCGGGTTCAAAGCGCCTGCGGGCGATGCCTGGCCGCTGTTTGATGCCTGCTCCGATCTGCCAGTGGCGCTTATTCGCGGCGAAAATTCGGATTTGCTGTCGATGGCGACGGTGGCAGAGATGCAGCGGCGGCGGCCTGACATGATTTTCGGGCAGGTGCCGGACCGTGCGCATATTCCGTTTCTGGACGAACCGGAAAGCGTTGCGGTGTTGCAAGCGTTTCTGGCAAGGCTGCGGTGATATGGCGTTGATTTATCTGGATGATATTCGGCTGAATGCCGAGGTTTCGGGGCCGGTCGGCGGGCCAGCTTTGGTGTTGATACACGCGCTGGGGACCAATCTGCGGATTTGGGATGATGTGCTGGCGCTGCTACCGGACAGCCTGCGGGTGTTGCGATATGACCAGCGCGGCCATGGCGCTTCGGACGTGCCAGAGCCGCCCTATGCGATGGGGGCGCTGGTGCGCGATGCCGAACGGTTGATGGGGCATTTTGGCCTGCGCGATGCCGTGGTCTTGGGCGTGTCTTTGGGCGGGCTGGTGGCGCAGGGGCTGGCGGTGAAGCGGCTGGATCTGGTGCGCGGGTTGGTGTTGTCGAACACCGCCGCCAAGATCGGGTCGGCGGAAATGTGGGGCGCGCGGATTGCGGCGGTGCAGGCCGAAGGGTTGCCCGCCTATGCGCCGGGCGCGATGGAGCGGATGTTTGGCCGCAAATGGCGCGAGGCGGCCGCGATGCCAGCGGTGCGCGCCATGCTGGAAGCCACCGACCCGCGGGGTTGGGTGGGCTGCGCCAGCGCGATTGCGGGCACCGATTTTTACACGCCGACCGCCGGGCTGACCCTGCCGACGCTGGCGATTGCCGGTGCGAATGATGGCACCACGCCGCCGGATCTGGTGCGCGAGACGGCAGAATTGATCCTTGGCCACCGCTGGCATCTGATGCGCGGGGCGGGGCATTTGCCGATGGTGGAAAAGCCCGACGCCTATGCCGATGTGCTGACTGGCTTTTTGCAAGACATTGGCCATGTCTGACATCCTGCTGCTGCACGGCGCCTGCCACGGCGCTTGGGCGTGGGATCTGGTGATACCGCCGTTACAAGCACTGGGGCATAGGGCGCGGGCGATTGATTTGCCGGGGCGGCAATGCGCGGCCAGTTTGTCCGAGCAAGCCGAGGCGGTGGTTGCGGCGCTGGAAGGGCCGACGGTGCTGGTGGGGCATTCGGCGGCGGGCTTTGCGATAACGGCGGCGGCGGAGGCTTCGGCGCTGGTGGCGGGGCTGGTTTATGTCTGCGCTTATGTGCCGGTGGCGGGACAAAGTCTGGCGCAGATGCGGCGGGCCGGGCCATCGCAACCTTTGGCGGGTGCGTTTCAGCTGGATCGGGCGCGGGGCGTGTTTGGCTTTGATCCGGCGCGGGCGGCTGATTTGTTTTTCCACGATTGCGCCGATGCGAATGGCGCGGTGGCGCGGCTGTGCGTGCAGGCTTTGGCACCGATGGAAACCGCGCTTACCAGCACAGCGCGGGCCGAAACGCTGTCACGGGCCTATATTCGCTGCGATGCCGACCGCGCGATTCCGCCCGGCTATCAAAACGACATGGCGCGTGGTATTGAGCGGAAGGCGGCGCTGCCCTGCGGACATTCGCCGTTTCTGGCGATGCCGGAACGGCTGGCCGCGCTGATCGACACACTAGTTCGCGCAAACTAACTCCCCGACGCACCGCGCCATCTGCGACAATTTTCGTCGCTGACAGAATAGTCTTGTCGCGGGAATGCGCGAGCGGCGTAGCGGCGGCGGCCTAGCTTTGCCTTGTAAATGGGAGGCCCGCGCGATGAAGCTGAAGGATCTGGAGATTTTCACCGTAGCGCCGCCAGCGCCAGGTTGGGGCGGGCGCTATTGGACCTTTGTGAAACTGACGACCGATAACGGCATCGTCGGCTATGGCGAATGCTATGCGTCAACCGTGGGCCCGCGCGCGATGAATGCGGTGATCGAAGACGTGTTCGAACGCCATATGCTGGGCGAAAACCCCGAAAACATCGAATTGATGTATCGCCGTGCCTATTCGGCGGGGTTTACGCAGCGGCCCGATCCGACGGTGATGGGGGCATTTTCGGGGCTGGAGATCGCCTGCTGGGATATCTTAGGCAAGGCGCGCGACCGCCCGGTCTGGGCGCTGTTGGGCGGCAAGATGAATGAACGGGTGCGCTCCTACACCTATCTTTACCCAGAGCCTGATCAGGACGCGGCGGAATTCTGGGTGAACCCAGATATGACGGCCGAAGCGGCAGCGCTTGCGGTGCGGCAGGGCTTCACCGCGGTCAAATTCGACCCAGCCGGCCCTTACACCATTCGCGGCGGGCATGAGCCGGCGATGAGCGATATTTCGCGGTCGGTCGAGTTCTGCCGCAAAATCCGCGAGGCTGTGGGCGATAAAGCTGATCTGCTGTTTGGCACGCATGGCCAGTTTACCACCCCCGGCGCGATCCGGTTGGGCCGCGAGTTAGAGCCGTATAACCCGCTGTGGTACGAAGAGCCGATCCCGCCAGATAACTTGCTGGAGTTTGCCGAAGTCGCGAAATCGGTGCGAATTCCGCTGGCAACCGGGGAGCGGCTGACCACCAAGGCCGAGTTTGGCACGCTGCTGCGCGCAGGCGGGGTGAAGATTTTGCAACCAGCGCTGGGACGGGTGGGCGGTATTTGGGAAGCCAAAAAGATAGCGGCGATTGCCGAGATTTATAACGCCGAAATGGCGCCGCATCTGTATGCGGGGCCGGTGGAATGGGCGGCGAATATTCACTTTGCGGTGTCGATCCCGAATATTCTGATGGCGGAAACCATTCAAACCGGCGGGGCCTTCCATCTGAAACTGATCAAGCACAGCATCAAATGGGAGGATGGTTATATTCTGCCGCCAGAGGCCCCCGGTTTGGGCATCGAGTTTGATGAAGACGTGGCGCGGGCGCATCC
>JAHEDL010000039.1 GCA_024641255.1 Pseudorhodobacter sp. | reverse complement strand
CATCGTGGAAACCCTTGCCAGCCGCCTGTTGGGCGGTGAAAGCTAGCCCCGCGGCACCGGGCATATTGGAGTAAATCATGGTCTTCGGATTTTTGAAGGGCGAATTCATTGATGTCATCACTTGGTTGGATGACACCCGTGACACGATGGTCTGGCGGTTTGAACGGCGCGGCAACGCGATCAAATACGGCGCAAAGCTGACGGTGCGTGAAGGCCAGGCTGCGGTGTTCGTGCATGAAGGCCAGTTGGCCGATGTGTTCGGCCCCGGCATGTATCAGTTGGAAACCAACAACATGCCGATCATGACGACGCTGCAGCATTGGGACCACGGCTTTGATTCTCCGTTCAAATCGGAAATCTACTTCATCAACACTACCCGTTTTAACGACCAGAAATGGGGAACCAAGAACCCGATCATGTGCCGCGACCCCGAATTCGGGCCGGTGCGGTTGCGCGCCTTTGGCACCTATTCGATGCGGGTGGCCGACCCTGCGGTGTTCTTGCGCGAAATCGTTGGCACCGATGGCGAATTTACCGCCGACGAAATCAGCGAACAGATCCGCAATGTGATCGTGCAAGAAGCGTCGCAAGTGTTGGCGAAATCGAATATTCCGGTGCTGGACATGGCGGGCAATACCGCCGATCTGGGCAAGGTGATTGCCACCGCGATCCTGCCGAAGATCACCGATTACGGCCTGAGCATTCCGGAATTCTACATCGAAAACATCAGCCTGCCGGAAGAGGTGGAAAAGGTGTTGGATAAGCGCACCTCAATGGGGGTTGCGGGCGATCTGAACAAATACATGCAGTTCAATGCCGCAGAAGGCATGGCGCAGCCGGGGTCTGGCGTGGGGGCCATGGTGGGCGCGGGCATGGCGGCTGGCATGGGGCTGAATATGGCGGCAGCGGCAGGCCCGTGGGGGGCCGTGCCCGCCGCAACGTCGGCGGCCGCTGCGCCCCCGCCCCCTCCGCCGCCAGCGGCTGCAAATGTTTGGCATGTGGCCGAGAACGGCGCGACCAAAGGCCCGTTCGGCGAGGCAGAGCTTGGGGCTATGGTTGCAGCAGGCAGCCTGACGCGGGCGACGCAGGTCTGGTCTGCCGGGCAGGACGGATGGAAGCCTGCGGGCGACACCGAACTTGCAAAGCTTTTTGCGATGGTGCCCCCCCCACCGCCGCCGCCGGGGGCGTGACGGCAAATGGCGGTCACCGACCAATATCATTGGCCCTGCGCGCAATGCGGGGCCGACCTGCGCTATGCGCCCGGTCAAACCGAACTGAAATGTGATCACTGCGGCCATGTTCAGGCGATTGCCGCCAAACCACCGCGCGCCAAGGCGCGGGCCTTGACCGAACATGATCTGGCGCGCGGCCTGGCCGATGACCTGCCCGACACTGCCAGCGAAGAGGTGCGGTCAACCTCTTGCCCGAACTGTGGCGCTGTTGTCGAATTTCAGGGCGCAAATCACGCCACCGAATGCCCGTTTTGCGCGACGCCGGTGGTGGTGGACACCGGCAGCCATCGCCACATCAAGCCGCAAGCCTTGGTGCCATTTGAACTGACCGAAGATCAGGCGCGCGATGCGCTGACCGGTTGGCTGGGCAGCCTGTGGTTCGCGCCAAACGGTCTGCTGGAATACACCCGCAAAGGCCGAACCATGGCCGGCATTTACGCGCCATTCTGGACCTTTGATGCCGACACCGTCAGCGATTATGAAGGCCAACGGGGCGAGCATTACTATGAAACCGAATGGGTTACCGTCACCGTGAACGGCAAATCCGAACGGCGTCAGCAGCAGGTGCAAAAGACCCGCTGGTATCGGGCGTCGGGGCGGGTGTCGCGGCAGTTTGACGATGTGTTGACGATGGCGTCTACCAGCCTGCCCGCGCGTTTGGGCAACGACCTGACGCCATGGGATCTGGACAAGCTGGAGCCCTACTCGCCCGATTACATCGCAGGGTTTCAGGCCGAGGGCTATACCGTCAGTCTGGCCGATGGCAATGCGCAGGCCCACCAGACTATGGCAAGGGTGATTGAAGGCGACGTGCGCGCCGATATTGGCGGTGACGTGCAGCGGATTGATTGGGTGAAGACCGCCTATTCAAACGAAACCTTCAAGCATGTGCTGCTGCCGGTGTGGACTGCGGCCTATAAATATGGCGGCAAAAGCTATCGGTTTCTGGTGAACGGCCAAACCGGCGAAGTGCAGGGCGAACGGCCCTATAGCTGGTGGAAGATTGGCTTTGCGGTTGTGGGCGCGGTGATTTTGGCGGTGGGCGCGGCCTATCTGTACGATCCGACCCTGCTTGGATTGCCACCGCGCGGCTAGGCAAGCTAAAGCCAGTTGCCCATCAGCACGAAAGCCGACCAATAATACGGATGCGCCAGACCATACGGTTTTGGCGCATCTGGCGTGCCGTCAAGCGGTTCGGCTGACCGGGCGGCGGTTTGCAACGGTGCCGCCTGCCCGCGCAACATTGCCAGTTGCGCCTGCCGCAGGGCTTCGGCCTTATCCAACCCATCAGTCATCATCGCATGGTAGAAATCGCGCATCAGGTGCGGGGTGGCGGCATCTGACACCGGCCAAAGCGATGCCAGCACCGCCCCTGCACCGTTCAGTTGTGCGGTGGCGGCAAAGCCATCAATTTCGGCGCCATCGCCGCCCCACGCGGTTTGACAGGCCGAAAGCGTCAGCAGATCAACCCCCTGAAACCGCAGCGCGCGGGTGCTGCGGATTTTTGACAGCGGCAAATGCGCGCCATCCCCCAACAGCAAAAAGCTGTCGTCTTCGCGCCCCGGCAACAGGTTGAAATGGCTGGCAATGTGCAGGATCGATGGTTTTTTCAGCAGCGCCTTTTTCAGGCTGCGTTCGTCAAAGGCGGCATCAAGTTCGGTAGCCCCGGCCAACACGCCCTGCCCCGGCGCGAACACTTCTTGCAATTCGGTGGCAACGCCGGGCAGCGCGGAAAAACCGGGGTGTTCCTTGGTAACACCAAAGCCCACCGTGGCTTCGGGGCTGCGCTGGCCGCGTTCAAACTGCGTTGGCACGGCGGTGGAATAAAGAGAAAACGCATATCGCTCAACCAGATAGCCCTTGCCATCGTGCAGCGCAGCGAACGGCACATAGCGCAGGAAGCCATCAAGGTTTAGCATCACCACCTTGATGCCGCTGTCGCTTAGGGCGTGGTCAACCGGGGCAAACAGCACCTTTTCCAGCGCCGCCAGCTTTTCGGGCGCGTCGGGTTGCAGGTTTTGCACAGACTCCAACGCTTCGAACACCATGCGGGCCAAATCGGCGCGCGGGATTGCCACCTGTTCGTGCAGGGTGACGCCCGGCAGCGTCAGGAACAGATGCGTTGC
This sequence comes from Pseudorhodobacter sp., assembly GCA_024641255.1. GTDB lineage: Bacteria > Pseudomonadota > Alphaproteobacteria > Rhodobacterales > Rhodobacteraceae > Cypionkella. Next base: position 4,788 of record JAHEDL010000039.1, on the reverse strand, counting down.
ATCATCAAGCGCCGCGATCTGCAAAATGGCGGTGGGGCGCGGCAGGTCGGCAAGCACGGCCTGATAGCTGCCAACCGCATCAAACTGCGCCGCTTGCGCCTGCCGCGTGGCTTCGGGGGTGGCGGCCAGAAAATCGGACACGGCGGCGTCAAAGCTGTTGGTCGCGGTTTGCAGCGCATCTTGCAGCAAGAAAATCTGATCTTCTTCTGCCGCCGTGGCGGTGCCGGATTCGACCTTTAGCGTCAGGTCTTGCAACGCTTGCGCCGCCGCGATCGGCAGTGCGGCCAAGCGCGCCAGTTTATCAGATTGCGCCAGTTCGCTATCGCTTAGCACCGCGCGGGTTTCGGTAAGATCGGCTTTGGCATCGCGGCGCAAGAAGTTGAACACCTCTTCCTCTTTCGCCATGTTCAGCACCGCCTGCGCTTCGGAAATGCGGCCCTGAGCGATCAGAAGATCGGCCAAGGACTTGTAAAGGCGCCCCCATTCTTCTTGGCTGGCGGCGGTATCGCCCGCGCCCGATACGGTGTTTTGGGCACGAAACTCTTGCTGCGCATTCACCGCCATTTTGCCAAAGAAAATCGCCCGCTCGGGCAGGCCCTTGGCGGCAAAGGCACGGCTGAGCAGTTCGAAGGTCCAGCGTTGATCATCCAGCGTGCCGGTGCGGTTGGCGACAAGATAGGGCATGGCCTGCATCGCCCATTGGATAGCCTCGTCAGGTTTGTTTTCGCCCTGCGACACCAGACCAAGGTTGATGTGGATTTTCATCACCGAGTTGGAAAAGCCACCTTCGCGAGCGGTCAGCACTTGCAGCGCATAGTTGAACCAATCGCGGGCGTCGGCGTAGTGCTTTTGCCGGGTTAGCACCCAGCCAATGTTGTTGCACAGATAGCCCACTTCGCGCGCCTCGTCGCCCAGAACGCGGCGAAAGATTTCCAGCGACGCGCCATAGGCGGTCAAGGCCGCGTCAAGATCATTGGCGCCTTCGTGCCCAACACCCTGATTTAACCACGCATTCGCCATTGCGGTTTCGTTCGGCGGATCAAGCGATGCGTAAATCTGGCGCGCCTGTTCCAGATAGGGGATGCTTTCGTCATAGCGCGACAGGGCTTGCAGCAATATGCCCTGATCTTCGACGGCAATGCCAACCTGATACCAGCCGTCATTGCTGGGGGCGGCGGCAACGGCGGTGCGGTATCGCCGCTCTGCCTCGGCTGCCAAATCAAGCGCACCGCGTTGCTGCGACATTTGCGCCAAGGCGCGCGACAGTGACAGCGCGGTGCTGCCCGCAAGCGCCATGTCTTCGGGGGGAAGGTGGCTGCTGTCACGGTAGGCTTGCCGCAACCACGGCAGCGCTGCGCGCAAATCGGCATCTTGCCCCGAAGCCGCAAGTTGGTCGCCGATGGAAAGGGCGGCCCCGACATCGCCTGCCTTGGCCTGCTGTATCAGGTCAGGGTCGATGGCAGCCAAAGCGTCGCTGTCACCCTGCGCGGCGGCGGGGCCTAGCAAAAGCAGGAACAGAATAACCGCAAAAAGCTGACGCATGGCCAAATATGAAAATGAATTTCCACAAGCCTAGCCCCCTGCCCGCATTCCGGCAAGGTTGACATCACGCCGCCCCCGCGCGATAGCCAGCCATCCTTGGCGGAGGCTAAAATGACCGATCTGACCCGCGTTCTTGACCACGCCCGCATTGCGGAACTGCCGAACCCCTATTTCGGCAAGGTGCGCGATTGCTACGATCTGCCAGCAACGGCAGACCAGCCCGCGCGGCGGATCTTGATTTCTTCTGACCGGATTTCGGCCTTTGACCGGATTTTGGCGGCGATCCCCTACAAGGGGCAGGTTTTGACCCAGATGGCGCGGTTCTGGTTTGACCAAACCGCCGATATTTGCGCCAACCATGTGCTGTCCTATCCCGATCCCAATGTCGTGATTGGCAAGCGGGTTGATATTCTGCCCGTCGAAGTGGTGGTGCGCGGTTATCTGGCGGGAACGACTTCGACCTCGGTGCTGACGCAATATCGCGCTGGCATCCGGCATATGTATGGGCATGTGCTGCCCGATGGGTTGCGCGATAATCAGGTGCTGCCGCGCCCGATCATCACCCCTACGTCGAAGGCCTTCGATGGCGGCCATGACGAACCGCTGACGCCCGCAGATATCGTGTCGCAAGGCCTGCTGACAGCGGCGCAGTGGGACGAGGTTTCAGCCAAAGCGCTGGCGCTGTTTGCGCGCGGTCAGGCGATGGCGGCAGAGCGCGGCTTGATTTTGGTGGATACCAAATATGAATTCGGCACCGATGCCGACGGTCAGATCTTGATTGCCGATGAAATTCACACCCCGGATTCCAGCCGCTATTGGATCGCATCGGGCTATGAAGCAGCGTTCGAGGCGGGGTCGCGTCCGCCCAGCTTTGACAAGGATGTGATCCGGTCTTGGGTTGGCGCGCGCTGTGACCCGTATAAAGATCCGATCCCGGAAATTCCGGCCGATATGATCGCGGCAACCTCGAAGGTCTATATCGACGCGTTCGAGGCGATTACCGGTCAGACCTTTGTGCCCGACACCAGCTATGCGACGCCGCTGGAACGGGTGCGGGCAAATCTGGCACCGTATTTCGTAAAGTAAGCTTGGCGCGGCGGTGGGCGATGTGCTGTCGTCTGCCGCATTGACGCCGATGTGTTTGCGGGCGAATTTAGCGGTGTTCTGGCGCCGGTTTTGGATGTGTTTGCGCTAACATATGCAAATCGGCTAGGGTGGCAAAAATTCCTAGGAGGCCGAAATGATTCTCAGCTGTGGCGAAGCCCTGATCGACATGTTGCCGCGCACCTCGACGCTGGGCGAGGCGGCTTTTGCCCCCTATGCAGGCGGTGCGGTGTTCAACACGGCGATCGCCTTGGGGCGGCTTGGCGCGCCTGCGGGGTTCTTTTCGGGAATCTCCACCGATATGCTGGGCGAAATTCTGGCCGATACGCTGACGGCGTCAAAGGTCGACACCTCGTTCTGCGCGCGCTCAGGGCGGCCAACGACGGTTGCTTTCGTTAAGCTGGTCAACGGGCAAGCTACCTATGCATTTTATGACGAAGCGACGGCGGGGCGGATGCTGGCAGTCGAAGATCTGCCGGTGATCGGGCCAGAGGTGCAGGCGGTGTTTGTTGGCGGGATTTCCTTGGTCAACGATCCGGCGGCCAGCACCTATGAAGCGCTGCAGGCGCGCGAGGCGGCGCATCGGGTGACAATGATCGACCCCAACATTCGCCCCGGCTTCATTGCGGGCAAAGAGACCGAATATCGCGCCCGGATCGAACGGATGATCGCGCGGGCGGATATTGTGAAACTGTCGGACGAAGATCTGCACTGGCTGGAAGGTGCGGGCGATCTGACGGCTTTGGCGCGCGGAATTCTGGCCAAGGGGCCGAAGGTTGTGTTCATCACCGAAGGCGCTGATGGCGCGCGGGCAGTGACGGCACGGCAGGACCGCTTTGTTGCCGCGCAGAAGGTGACTGTCGTGGATACGGTGGGCGCGGGTGACACGTTCAACGCGGGCGTGCTGGCGGCACTGCATCAGGCCGGGGCGCTAAGCAAGGCGCGGCTGGATGTGGTTTCTGATGCGGAACTGGACGCGGCACTGTCACTGGGCACGCGTGCGGCGGCGATTACCGTCAGCCGCGCTGGGGCCAACCCGCCGTGGGCGAACGAGCTGTGAGAGCAGTTCTTCAACGGGTTTCGCGCGCTTCTGTGTCGGTTGACGGCGCGGTGGTGGGCGAGGTTGGCGCGGGTCTGATGATTCTGATCTGCGCGATGCAGGGCGACACCGAAGCCGACGCCGACAAGTTGGCGGCGAAGATCTGCAAGCTGCGGATTTTCAAGGATGACGCGGGCAAGATGAACCTGTCGGTGAAAGACAGCGGCGGCGGGGCGCTGATTGTCAGCCAGTTCACGCTGGCGGCGGATTTGCGCGGCAATCGACCGGGGTTTTCCTATGCCGCGGCCCCGGACGAGGGCAAGCGGCTATACGAATATTTCAGCAGCCGGATCGTCGCCGAAGGTGTGGCGGTGGCGAATGGGATTTTCGGCGCGGATATGGATGTCAGCCTGAACAATGATGGGCCAGTGACGATCTGGATGGATACGGCCACGCTGTGACGGCCCCACGCAAAAGGGTGTCGCACTGTGCGACACTTTTTGGCGTATGAAATATCAAGGGCTTGCGAGCGCCTTTTTACAAAATCTTAACTTTCGCACGCCAAACCTGTTGCCGCCGCTTTGGCCAACGGCGGCTTTCCCTACGCCAAAACCACCTGAAACCGTCAGCGGCGGGGCGGGATTTAGCGCGTTAACGGATGGCGTCGGCGCATTCGATCAGCGCATTGATCGAGGCATGCGACCCCGAAAGCGAATAGTCCATCACGCCTTCGCCGCTTTCAGTTTTCAGATGCGCGGTGCGGCCTTGCGCCACTTCGGTCAAAAACCGCACGCCCTGATCGCTGTCGGGCAGGTCAAACAGGATCGAATTTTTGTAAAGTTCGGCGTTGGTCAGCGTCCATGCGCCGCGCCGGTCGATTTCGACTTGCAGGTTGGCGGTGTCGCCTTCGCCAAATTCCCATGACGTGGAATAGAATTGCAGCCGCACCGATTGATCCTGACTGACCCAAAGCGTGAAACTATCGGTTTGGGCATCAACCTCGGCAAGGCAGGCAAGCGACCCGTCGTCATACTGAACCGCCTCTACCTCCCAGTGTTTGTATTTGTAAAGCGAGGTGGACTGCGGTTCAGCCAGCAGCGGCG
>JAHEDL010000037.1 GCA_024641255.1 Pseudorhodobacter sp. | reverse complement strand
TCAAGCCGCCGCCGGTTTCTAAAATCTGCTCCCGCTCCCACGAAAACGCCAGATTGCGGCCCTGTAAATGGTCGGTGATCTGGTCGCCCAGATAGTGCAGGTTGACCACCGTATGCGTCACCCCTGCGGCATCTGCCACTGCAAGCGCATGATCAATCAGCGGCCGTCCGGCAACGGGGATGAGCGGCTTTGGTCTGTTGGCGGTCAAAGCCCCCATGCGGGTACCAAAACCGGCGGCAAACAGCATCAACGGAAGTGGCCGCATTTCGCACCTATTTTGGTCAAAGCGTCTGGCGTGGGTTCAGGCAAAAGCTTGCTGCAAATCGCAGCAAGCGGTGCAAGTTCTGGCGCGGTTAAGTTGCGCTGCAACTGCGCCCACACACGCGGGATCAGCGCGATATAGCCGGGCTTGCCGCCATGCAAACAAAGCCGCGCGAAAATGCCCAGAATGCGCAGCGCACGTTGGGCGCCGAGCACGGCATAGGCCGGGCGAAACGCCGCGTCGGTGCTGCCTGTCAGATCAATGAAATGCGAAATCATCGCGGATTCGACATCGGACGAGACATCGCGCCGCGCATCTTGCAGCAAAGACACCACGTCATATCCGGGCTGTCCCATCTGGGCCAATTGGAAATCAAGCAAGCCAACCCGGGCAAGGCCCGCCCGATCTGGCAGCCAAAGCAGGTTTTCGGCGTGATAATCCCGCAAGATCATCACCCGCGGCCCATCGGCATAACGCGCCAGCGCAGCGGTTAAAATGCTGCGAAAATCTGATGGGTCGGCATGTTCACCCGTGATCGCAAAACGATACCAATCCAGCGCAAAGCAGGCGGCTTCGGCCCAATCAGCCGCCGAAAGATTGGCAAGACCTGCGGCAGAGGCCTGAGTTTGCAGGTGCACCAGCACCTCGACCGCAGGCTTATACAGCGCAGGCTCGGCACCAAGATCGGCGTCGATCAGGCGGGCGTAAATACCGTCGCCCAAGTCTTCAAGCAGCAAAAACCCCGTCTCTAGGTCTTGGGCAAAGCAGCGGGGCGCCGAAAGGCCAAGCGCCGTCAGATGCGATGCGATGACCAAGAACGTTGCCGGATCGTCGCCCTTGCCGGGGGGGGCATCCATAACAACGGCACGCGCGCCTTGCCGCGACAGCCGAAAATAGCTGCGGTCAGAGGCGTCGCCCGCCAAAAACCGCACTTTGGCATCGGACCAGCCGGCCGCGGCCAAAAACGCCTGCATCTGGTTCGATCGTTCGCTCATGCTGGCCAATCCTGCGCAATCGCGGCGAACAAATCGGCATGGCCCGCACCGCTTAGGCTGGCGCGACGGCCTTCGCCTTCGGCCGCAAGCGTAAGCCGCAACGCGTTCGCGGGGGCAAACCTGCCCAAACGGTCCGGCCATTCAATCAGGCAGATGGCAGAGTTAAACGCTTCGTCCAGCCCCAGTTCCAACACCTCATCCGGGTGCGAAAGCCGATACAGGTCAGCGTGCCAGATTTCGACATCGGCCTGATAGGTCTGCACCAGAGTAAAGGTTGGCGACGGCACATCTTCCATGCGGCCCAGACGGGCGCGGATGAAAGCCCGCGCAAGGTGGCTTTTGCCTGCACCAATCGGCCCTTCCAGCAAGACGCAATCACCGGGCTGCAGGTGCAAAGCCAGCCAAGCGCCCAGACGTGCGGTATCCTCTTCCGAGGCAAGAAAGATCGAAGCGTAGTCAATGGTATCCATGCGCCGAGTCTACCCACCCCGCCCGCCGCCGCAAGTCGGGAAAGGTCAGGCGCGGCGCAGAGTTGCACTTTCGGCAAGACGCGGCTGCCCGGCTTCGGATGGCGGCAACGGGCGAAACGAAGCCAGCGTGGCCCCGCCGACCAATGGCGCAAAGCGGCACGACACCAATCGACCATCCAGAAGCCGCACTTCGCCTTGCCAGCGTTCACGATCTCCGATTGTGGCGGCATAGTCTTCGACTTCGGCCCAAATCGCCGTGGGCGCCGAATGGGCCCGCCAATGCGAGGACAAGCTGCGCATCGTGCTGTCGGCCAGACTTTCGGCCGGGTCATGCCCCCAAAGCGCCGCATAGGTGTTGTTTGACATCACCAACTGCCCCGACTGCGAAAAAACCGCGATCGCCTCATCCACCTCGTCAATCACCGACTGACTTAGTTCAAGGTCGGCCCGATAGCGGCGGGTGCGCAGCATCTCGGATGAGATATCTTCAATCATCAACGCCAGCGCGCCGTTCGGGTGTGGCCGGCCAATCACCCGATAGGTTTGGCCATCTGGCAGGCTCCAGGTTTCTTCATAAAGCCCTGATGCTGCGGCCTTTTCCATATCAACAATCTGGCGCCGCCAATCGCGATAGTCTTTCGGCTCTGGCAACATTTTGCGGTCGCGCATGGCATCCAAAACAGACAGCATCGATGGGCGCATCGACAAGAAATCCGCAGGCAAATGCGTCAGATCCAACAGCGCCGGATTGAACAGTTGCAACCTGCGCTGACGGTCAAAGATCGCCAAACCAATCGGCAACTGTGCAAAGGTCTTGGTCAAGGTTTGCATGAAATCGCGCAACGCGGTTTCCGCGTGCACCGCCGCATCTGCCGGGGTGGCGAATAGCAACACCCCATCGCCTTCTGGCTGCGACTGAATATCGAACCAAAGCACTGGCTGCCCGGGCATCGCCAGACTTTGCCGCTGTTCGCGGGCACCCGCATCCACAGTGCCAAACAGCCGAGGCAGCGGCCAACCAAGCCCTTTACCCTCCTCCATCGCGGCAATCACATACGTCAGATAAGCGGCGTTGGCCCAAGTCACCTGTGACGAAGCATCTTCGCGCCAAAGCAGCAGCGGTGCTGCGGCAACCGTCTCGCGCAGCAGCTCCAACTCTTCGGCCATTGCACGATGCGACAGCGGATCGCTGCGAGTTTCGGCGCCATCGGCCAGCGTATCAACCAGCGTGATCCGCGTTAACCCGCCCGCATGTTCAGCCTGCAAAATGACCGAGCTTTTAGGATTTATCGGTACAAGTTCGACAACCCCCACCAAAGGCAACTGCGACAAGCGCGCTTCGACGTCAGCAAATCGCGCGGACAAAAACGCCATCAGGCGGTGCCACGCACCATCCGCAATAGGGTTGGCCTGCAGCAAGGCGCGGGCACTGGGCGTGCTATCAATCAGTTGATCGCCATCAAACAGAAACACCGTATTGGGTTCCGTCTCTGAAAATATGCTGGGACGGGATGGAATAAGGCGCGGCGGAAACATCCATAGCGCAAGGATGCCAAGCACAGAAGCAAACGAGGCGGCCGCAACAAGGGCCAAAACCAGTGACCAATCCATACACATACCCATTGGAATATATTCAATATGCTTTGGTATTTTTTAAGGTCAGCAAAGTTAACGCTGGGTTAATGCGTGTGAACTGCAGGTATCAATCTGAAATCACGCGGTTTTCGCCCAACGCGGCGCTGGCCGATGCCACGATAACAGGGGCAGGCCAGATCACTTCAACAATCGCACCGCTACGCGCAGGCCGTTCTTCGGGTGACAAAAACGGATCAGCAGCATTGGCGAACGACAGCTCGGCCCCTGTACGCTCTAGCAGCGTCTTTGCGATGAACAGCCCCAAGCCCATCCCTTCGTATCCCGGACGCCGCGTTAAATCTTGTTCATCGCGACGCGACCGAACAAACGGGTCGCCAATGCGGCCAATCACCTGCGCCGGAAACCCTTCGCCGTCATCAATGATGCGCAGCAAGATCCGGTCGGGGGTAAACTGGGCATCGACCCAGACCTTTGACCGGGCGAAATCCACCGCGTTCTGCACCAGATTGCGCACGCCATGAATCAACTCTGGGCGGCGCAAAATCAGCGGTTCGCGCGCATCAAGTGGCACGCCGGACACGGTGAAAATCACCTCGATGCCGCGACCGATATGCGGCTCTGCGGCCTCGTGCAGCACCGCCCCCAACGGCGCGTGGCGCAGCAGCAGATCATCCTTGCCGGCCTTGCCCATCGACCGCAGAATATCACGGCAGCGGTCTGCTTGTTCGCGGATCAGCCGCGCGTCTTCGGCCAGCTCGGGTTGATCTGACAGTTCGTCAATCAACTCGGTCGACACCAGCTTTATGGTGGCAAGCGGAGTGCCCAACTCATGCGCCGCCGCCGCAACAACGCCGCCAAGATCGGTCAGCTTTTGTTCCCGCGCCAATGCCATCTGCGTTGCCAACAGCGCATCCGACATCGAATGCATTTCGGTCGCAATGCGACGGGAATACAGGCCCAGAAAGGCAATGCCGATCAAGATCGAAATCCAGAAGCCAAAGGTGAACAGCCCCGGTGTTTGAAAAACCGTTCCATCGGCAAACCGCAGCGGCACATTGATCAACCCGATCAGGGTGACAAACACGCCAGCCAGCACGCCAACAATCACCGTGCTGCGCAATGCCAAGGCCGAGGCCGAAACCGTTACCGGAGCAAGGATCAGCAGCGTAAACGGGTTGGCCAAGCCCCCGGTCAGATAAAGCAGAAACGATAGCTGCGCCAAATCAAACAGCAATGTCAGCAGCGCTTCGGTTTCTGTCAGACGTTTGTTTTCAGGAAAGATGAAGATCGCAATCAGGTTGGCAATAATGGCCAAGCCAACCGCAAGAAAGCAAAGACCAAGCGGCAGCTGTATGGTATAGATGCGGGCCGCGACAATCAGCGCAGTCAACTGGCCAAAAATCGCCATCCACCGCAGTAGAATAAGCGTACGCAGCCGCAGCCAGTCTGCTCTTTCCGGGCGAAACGATACTGTTTTTGCGGTTTTGTCACGGCGGTTTGACATCGCAGGGCTGGCCTTTGCAGCAGGTTTAAGATTGATAAGCGTGCGAAGTCATTCGATCAATGCGTAAACGCAAAGGAGTCCCGATATGCAAAAGCTATATGCCGCTCTGGCCGCCGTCGCCGTTGTGGGCCTGTTGGGGGGCACCTTTGGCTATATCAAAATGCGCGAGGCCAGCGACCCGTTCGCTGATTGCCGCAGCACCACAGTTGCTGGTGGCGGCGGCGCAATTGGCGGCCCGTTTACCTTGGTTGATGAAAACGGCAAGACCGTGACAGACAAGGATGTGCTGACAAAACCGTCGCTGGTTTACTTTGGGTATAGCTTCTGCCCCGATGTTTGCCCGCTGGATAATGCGCGCAATGCCGACGCGGTCGATCTGCTTGCCGCAAAAGGCATCGAGGTGACGCCGATTTTCATTTCGATTGATCCCGAACGCGATACACCGCAGGTAATGAAGGATTTCACCGATACTCTACATCCCAAAATGATAGGTTTGACCGGATCACCAGAGCAAGTGAAAGCCGCTTCGCAGGCTTATAAGACCTATTACAAAAAGCAAGAAACCGGCGATCAGTATTACATGATGGACCATTCAACTTTTACCTATCTGATGTTGCCCGGAACTGGCTTTGCCGATTTCTTTAGCCGGGATGACACGCCAGAGCAGATGGCAGACCGCACGGCCTGCTTTATCGAACACAGCTAGGCCGGGGTTTGACCCCTAGACCAATGCGGCCTAGGTTGGGTGATAACGCAGGAACAGGAGATTTCATGGTGGAAGATGTTGGCGCAGAACTCGGACCGGATCGGACCTTGCTTTTGGTCGATGACGATGAGGCTTTTGTAAAGCGCCTTGCCAAAGCCATGGAAAAACGTGGCTTTGTCCCCGAAACCGCAGGCAGCGTTGCGGCAGGTCGCGCCATCGCAATGGCCCGCCCGCCTGCTTATGCCGTGATCGACCTTCGGCTTGAAGACGGCAACGGGTTGGATGTTGTGGAAACCCTGCGCGAACGTCGCCCCGATTGCCGGATTGTGGTTTTGACCGGCTATGGCGCAATCGCCACCGCAGTGGCAGCCGTAAAAATCGGCGCGGCGGACTATCTTTCTAAGCCGGCCGACGCCAATGATGTCACCAACGCCCTTTTGGCGCGCGACGCGGCAATGCCAGAACCGCCGGAAAATCCGATGTCCGCCGACCGCGTGCGGTGGGAGCACATTCAGCGCGTTTACGAAATGTGCGACCGCAATGTGTCCGAAACGGCACGCCGACTTTCGATGCACCGCCGCACGCTGCAACGAATTTTGGCGAAACGCAGCCCGAAATAATCACAGTTCTTGAATTATTAATATCCTGTGGCTAGAAGTCTGCACCGCTTCATCAAAGGATTCATTTATGTCCATCGATATCAACAGCCTTTCCCTTAAAGAGTTAAAAGACCTTCAATCCCAAGTTGCAAAGGCCATTGTGTCTTTTGAAGATCGCAAAAAGAAAGAAGCTATTGCCGAACTTGAAGAAATTGCCCGTGCGAAAGGTTTCTCTCTTGCTGAACTGACCGGCGTATCGGTGACGCGCAAGCGTGCCCCGGCATCGGCAAAATACGCAAACCCGGCAGATGCCTCTGACACTTGGTCGGGCCGTGGCCGCAAACCGCGTTGGTTTGTTGCAGCCTTGGCTTCGGGCCAGCAACCAGAAGATCTGGCTGTCTGATCTGATCAGAACCGGTTTCACAAATTTAAGGCTGCCTTCACCGGCAGCCTTTATTCATTTTGGCGCAAGGCGCAGGAACAGATTTGATCTGCCCAGCGAAACCCGCAGTTAAGGTGCCAAAAGCGCAATCAGTTGCAAATGCCGCGCGATGAAGTCTTCGCGCACTATTGCCGGTGGCCGCAGCTTTATATCCAGCCCCCTCAGTAACCCGGCGTCAGGCCGACCAAACAGCTTGTTTGCTTCGGCTTCGGTAAAGCCTGCGATCTGCACCGCCTCCAGCCACGCCGAAATCTTGTCTGCCGATTTGATTGCCTGCTTCACCAGCTTTGGCAAGACAGCCGGCAACCCAAAACGGATATGCACTGCGGCCGTCAGGCGCACATCAAGCTCGCCATAGCCAGGCCCGACGGCCGCCTTGACCGGGCTGATCATATCGCCAATCACATATTCCGGCGCATCATGCAGCAGCGCGGCCAATTGCCATTTCGGGTCTGCACCGGTTTGCCGCGTATAGATCTTTTCAACCAACAACGAATGTTCCGCCACCGAATAGGCGAAATCACCGTGGGTCTGCCCGTTCCACCGCGCCACAAACGCAAGCCCGTGCGCGATGTCTTCGATTTCAATATCCACCGGAGTCGGGTCCAACAGATCAAGTCTGCGTCCAGAAAGCATCCGCTGCCACGCGCGAGGTTGTTTCATCAAAGTCCTCATCTTGTCGCAAAGTCCTGCCATCGGCGCGCGTGGTTGTCGAGTGGCCTAACAAATGCTATTCGCCCTGCAATCATAGGATCAAGGAGTGCGCCGCATGGCGAAGGATTACATCGTTAAAGATATGGGGCTAGCCGAATTTGGTCGCAAAGAACTGACCATTGCCGAAACCGAAATGCCGGGTCTGATGGCTTGCCGCGACGAATTTGGCACCACCAAGCCGCTAAGCGGCGCCCGTATTGCGGGGTCGCTGCACATGACGATCCAGACCGCGGCGCTGATTGAAACGCTGACGGCGCTTGGTGCTGACGTGCGTTGGGCCTCGTGCAACATCTTCTCGACCCAAGACCACGCCGCCGCCGCTATCGCTGCCGCTGGCACCCCGGTGTTCGCCATCAAGGGCGAAACGCTGGAAGAATATTGGGAATACACCGACAAGATCTTCCAGTTCGGCGGCGAAGGCGGCACGTGCAACATGATTCTTGACGATGGCGGCGATGCGACGCTGTACATTCTGATGGGCGCGCGGGTTGAAGCCGGTGAAACCGATCTGATCGCGGTGCCGACCTCTGACGAAGAGGTTTGCCTGTTCAACCAGATCAAAAAGCGTCTGGCCGCGTCGCCGGGCTGGTTCACCAAACAGCGCGCCGACATCAAAGGTGTTTCGGAAGAAACCACCACAGGCGTTCACCGCCTGTATGAATTGCACAAGAAAGGCCAACTGCCTTTCCCGGCAATCAACGTCAACGACTCTGTCACCAAGTCGAAGTTTGACAACAAATACGGCTGCAAGGAATCGCTGGTTGACGGTATCCGCCGTGCCACCGACACCATGATGGCGGGCAAAGTGGCCGTGGTTTGCGGCTATGGCGATGTGGGCAAAGGCTCGGCAGCGTCGTTGCGCGGCGCGGGTGCTCGCGTGAAGGTCACCGAAGTTGACC
>JAHEDL010000015.1 GCA_024641255.1 Pseudorhodobacter sp. | reverse complement strand
CGGCCGCAGGTGATTGCGGCCTTTGGCTGCGATATGCATTATCCGCCGGGGTCGACGCATTTTTATGGCGCGGGAACGCCGGACCCGCTGCGCAATGATATCAGCCTGCGCAGTCTTGAAGCCAAGGCGACGCGGCTGGAAGTGATTGCGGCCCTGCAGGGCTGTGCGATGGTGAACCTGTCGGACGGGCCATCGCGGTTGACCTTTGCGCGGGTGGGGTTGGACGGGTTGCGGACGGCGCGGCCCCGGCAGTTTGACGCCGCGGCGGTCGCGGCGGCTGTGGCCTGCGAGGCAAGCTTGGGGTATTTCGCGCCATCGGGGCGCTATTGGGAAACGCCCGACGCCTATGACGCCGCCAAGATCGACGCGCTGGACGCGCTTTGGCTGGCTTGTGCCGCCACTGCACCGGGCTTAGAACGATAAAAACGCCCTGGAGGTCCGGATGAAGATTGCCACCTATAACATCAACGGCATCAAGGCACGGCTAGAGGCGTTGACGGCGTGGCTGCACAGTGCGGCGCCGGATGTGGCCTGTCTGCAAGAGATCAAATCGGTGGACGAAGGCTTTCCGCGCGAGCATTTCGAGGCGATGGGCTATCGGGTGGAAACCCATGGCCAGAAAAGCTTCAACGGGGTGGCAATCTTGTCAAAGCTGCCGTTGGAAGATGTGGTGCGCGGCTTGCCCGGCGATGCGGCGGACGAACAGGCGCGCTGGATCGAGGCGACGGTGATCGGGCAGCGTGCGGTGCGGATCTGCGGGCTGTATCTGCCCAATGGCAACCCGGTGCCGGGGCCGAAATACGACTATAAACTGGCGTGGATGGCGCGGATGCAGGCGCGGGTGCAAGAGTTGCTGACCGCCGAAGAGCCGCTGGTGTGCTGCGGCGATTACAACGTGATCCCGCAGGCCGAAGACGCGGCGCGGCCGCAAGATTGGCTGGAAGATGCGCTGTATCTGCCGCAGTCGCGGGCGGCGTTTCGCAGGTTGTTGAACCTTGGGCTGACCGACGCGTTCCGCGCCCGCAATCAGGCGGCGGGGCAGTATTCGTTCTGGGATTTCCAGCGCGGCGCGTGGGAGCGCAACAACGGCATTCGCATTGACCATCACTTGCTGTCACCGCAAGCCGCCGACCTGTTGCGCGACGCGCAGATCGACAAACAGGTGCGGGCGGGCGAAAAGCCGTCAGACCATGTGCCGGTGTGGATTGATCTGGACGCATAAGGCAATCTGCCCGCCACTTCGGCGATTTGCAGGGCGGCGTCGGTTGACTTGGCTACCCAAGGCGGCAAAAACCGGGGCAACCGTTAAAGGATGCCTGCGATGCCCCTGCCCTATCCTGACACTTACTACGCCCGGTCGTTGACCGAAACCACAGCGCGGCCCGCGCTTGTTGGCGTGGTCGAGGCGGATTGCATCGTGGTGGGCGCGGGTCTGGCCGGGTTGATCACCGCGCTGGAATTGGCGCGCGGCGGCCTGAAACCGGTGGTGATCGAAGCGCGGGCGGTGGGCTGGGGGGCATCGGGGCGCAATGGCGGCATCGTTTCGCCTGCCTTCGCCTGCGGCGGCGACGAGATCGAGGCGCGGGTGGGGCGCGATGCGGCGCGCGCCCTGCACCGGCTGACCATCGAAGGCGTTGACCGCGTGCGCGGGCTGATCACTGATCTGAAGATCGAAGGCGCCACACCTTTGCCGGGGTTGTTGAACCTGCGCCGCTTTGACAAGGCCTGCGACCTGCACGCCTATGCCGCCGAGTTTTCAGAAAACTTCGGCTATGACTTTGGCTATCTTGACCGCAAGGCGATCCGCGACCGGCTGGTCACCGACCGCTATTTCCACGGCCTGTCAGACCCGCGCGCGTTTCATATCCACCCGCTGAACTACCTGCGCGGCATTGCCGCCGAACTGGAGCGGTTGGGCGGCCGGATCTATGAAGGATCGGCCGCGACGCAGGCGCAGTGGGGCGCGGCCGAAAAGCGGGTGAAGACCGCCAATGGCGAAGCGCGCGCGCCGCAGGTGATCTTTGCCACCGGCGGCTACACCGACGGGCTGGTGCCACGGCTGAAACGCGCGGTGCTGCCGATTGCGACCTATATGATGATTTCCGAAGCAGCGCCCGATCTGATCGCCACCGCGATCAAAACCGCCGAAGCGGTGCTGGATGACCGCCGCGCGTCAGATTACTACCGCGTGGTCGATGGCGGCAAACGCCTGCTGTGGGGCGGGCGCATCACCACCCGCGCCGCCAGCGCCGCCGGGGTGGCACATGAATTGCGCCGCGAAATGACCGGGGTGTTCCCGCAACTGGCGGGGCTGAAAACCGAACTGAGCTGGTCTGGCCAGATGGGCTATGCCCGCCATCTGATGCCGCAAATCGGCGCGATGGCCCCCGGCGCCTGGCACGTGACCGCCTTTGGCGGCCATGGGTTAAACACCACGGCGGTCGCGGGCAAAGTGCTGGCCGAAGCCGTCCTGGGCGAAAGCAACCGGATCGAGATGTTCAAACCCTTTGGGCTGGATTGGGCAGGCGGGCCGCTGGGGCTGGCAGCGGCGCAGCTGACCTATTGGAAATTGCAGGCACAGGATTGGTGGCGCGAACGCTGATCTTCATCTTGGACTAAATATCCCCGCCGGAGGCTGCGACCGAAACCGCAGGAGCCTCCGGCGGGGATATTTGGGCCAAGAGGATGGGGCAGTTGCTATCAGGGGGCCAGTGCCGACAGGGTTACGTCGTGGTCGTAAAGCCAATCAAAGCGGCGCAAGGCCAGACCGGGGGCCAGCGCGCCGCCGACTTTAAGCGCGGTATGGGCAAGGCTGCGTTGCAGGCCTGACAGGTGGTAGGCTTTGGCATTGCCATTGGCGGCGGCCACAATGCGGCTGCAGCGCGGTTTGCGCTGGGCTTGGTAGGTGGCCAGCGCTTTGGTCAATGGCAGGCGCGACAGGCAATCGGCCAGCACCCAAGCATCTTCGAGCCCCATTGAGGCACCTTGGGCAAGGAAGGGCAGCGTGGGGTGGGCGGCGTCGCCCAAGATCATCGCCGCCCCTTGCGGCAGCTCTTGCGCCCAGGTTTGCGCCACCGGATGCCGGAAGAGGCCCCAAAGATAGACATCTTGCACCTTTTCAAGCCAGCCTTGCACGCGCGGGCCAAAGCTTTCGAAGGCCAGTTTCAGCTCCATCGCGTCATCGCGCAGCGACCAGCTTTCTTCGACCCACGTATTACGCTCTTCCACCGCGACGATGTTGCGCAGGTGGCCGCCGCGCAGCGGATAGCTGACCAGATGCCGCCCTGCCCCCATATGCACTTCGGCCACCGCTGCGGCACCGGGTTCGGCCGGGATCAGCGCGCGCCACGCCACCTGTCGGGTGAAGAACGGCGCCACCGCGCCATTCAGCGCGGCGCGGGTTTTGGAATGCAGCCCATCCGCCGCGACCAGAAACGCAGGCGCGGTTTCGTCGCCAAAGGCGGTGACGATGCGCGGGCGCGGGCCGGACAGATCGACGGTTTCGATCTTTTGCAGCAGGCGGATTTGCACGCCGACCTCGCGCGCGCCTTTCGCCAGCAGGTCGATCAGATCGGCGCGGTGCAAAAAGTGGTAGCCTTGTGTCGGGCGCAGCCGCGCCAGATCCAGCCGCAGCACCAGATCACCGTCGCGGCCATCGCGCAGCTCCACCGCTTGCGCCCGCATCGAGGCGGCTTCCAACTCGTCCGCCAGCCCCAAGGCCCGCAGCACCGCAGCGCCGTTGGGCGAAATTTGCAAGCCCGCCCCCACTTCGCGGATGGCATCGGCCTGTTCCAGCACGGTGACCTTGGCCCCCTTCAGCGCCAAGGCCCGCGCCACCGCCAGCCCTGCAACGCCTGCCCCCAAAACGGTAACCTCTTGGCCTGCCACGCTCATCGTTTACCCCCAAAGAAAAACGCCGGACCCTGCGGCCCGGCGTTATCCTTTTCGCATCGCGGCGCGGCCTGCAAGCCCGCGCGATCAATCGTCGCGGTGAACCTTTTCGCGGCGCTCGTGCTTTTCTTGCGCTTCCAGCGTCATGGTGGCGATCGGGCGCGCATCCAGACGCTTGAGGCTGATCGGCTCGCCGGTCATTTCGCAATAGCCAAATTCGCCATCGTCGATCCGGCGCAGGGCGGCGTCGATTTTCGACACCAGCTTGCGTTGCCGATCCCGCGTGCGCAATTCCAGCGCGCGATCGGTTTCTTCTGAGGCCCGGTCGGCAATGTCGGGCACGTTACGGCCCGAGTCTTGCAGATTGTCGATGGTCTCGGCGGATTGGTCTAACAATTCCTGCTTCCAGACGATCAGCTTGCGGCGGAAATACTCCAGCTGCCGTTCGTTCATGAAAGGCTCATCCTCGGCGGGACGGTAATCGTCGGGGAGGAAGGTTTCGGCTTTCATTACAGCACTCTCCAAATTCCCAGGAGGCGCAGCCAGGTGGGCTTCTGTGGTGGCGCGCTCCTGCATGGGCGTGCATTATCCCAAAGCGTGTGGCTTGTCACTAGCGGTTGCGACAAAATCGCGTGGCCGCTAGGGTGCGCCAGATCCCGCACACAGAGCTTTGAGATGGTTATGAAATTCGCCTCTACCGACCGTTATATCGTTGCCGATGACCTGCGGGTGGCGGTGAATGCGGCTGTGACATTGCAGCGCCCGTTGCTGGTTAAGGGCGAGCCGGGCACCGGCAAGACCGAACTGGCGCGGCAGGTGGCGCAAAGCCTGAACATGCCTCTGATTGAGTGGCACGTGAAGTCTACAACCAAGGCGCAACAAGGGCTTTACGAATATGACGCCGTCAGCCGGTTGCGCGACAGCCAATTGGGCGATGCGCGGGTGCATGAGGTGCGCAACTATATCCGCAAGGGCAAGCTGTGGCAGGCGTTTGAAGCGCCAGAGCGGGTCGTCTTGCTGATTGACGAGATCGACAAGGCCGACATCGAATTTCCCAACGATCTGCTGCAAGAGTTGGATCGGATGGAGTTTCACGTTTACGAAACCGGCGACACGGTGAAGGCGGCGCTGCGGCCGGTGGTGATCATCACCTCTAACAACGAAAAGGAACTGCCGGATGCATTCTTGCGGCGGTGCTTCTTTCACTACATCCGCTTTCCTGATGTCGAAGTGCTGGCCGCAATCGTGCGGGTGCATTTTCCCGATATCAAGGAAAGCCTGCTGACCACGGCGCTGACGCAGTTTTTTGAAATTCGCGAAACGCCGGGGCTGAAGAAGAAGCCTTCAACCTCGGAAGTTCTGGATTGGCTGAAGCTGTTGTTGGCCGAAGATCTGGGGCCAGAGGTGTTGCGGCGCGATGGCAAGACGGCGTTGCCAAAGCTGTATGGCGCGCTTTTGAAGAACGAACAGGATGTACAACTGTTTGAACGGCTGGCGTTTATGGCGCGGTCGGGGCGTTAGGCGGCGGGACCGGTCGGGCGGCGGGTTGTTTCGGCAATTTCAAGAATCGGGCGATTCTGCCGCGAGTTAGCCACAGTCTTGCCACAATCATGTAACGCAAAAGCAGATATTTGAAATATATTGCAATATTACGTGATAATCATGAGGCAAATCTGGCGGTTGTGGGCGGCTGACCGACCATGGGTAGAGTCGCGTCAGATTTGAAGAATCCTAAAGATTGACATGATCACGCCCAGAAACCGACACTGCGGGCCTGTTGTATCACCCTTGAAGTAAGCTTCGATCTGAAAGAGTTCCAATGGTTTACGCACCGCCTGCCCTAGTTGCGAAGGTTGCCCCGTCGGGGTGGCTGGCGCGCGGGGTGTGGGCTGCCGCTTCGGCGATCTGCCGCCGCAGTGACGCAGCACGGGGCGCAAACCACCATGATGCCGCGCTGCGCGCCACCATGAGAGCCGCAGACCGAACGCCTGCAGATGGCGGTGGAGGCGCAGTGGGACGCGTGCTTTGCCTGCCGAACCGGGCTTTGTGCCGCCCTGCCACCCCCAAACTGCTTTGGGGTGTGGCGCGGGCGGCGCAAAGTGACGGCGCGGGAAAGCCAAGGGCATTTGCCCGGTTGGATAAGGGCCTTGAAACCGATGCGGGGGCATCGGTGGCAAGCGGTCTGACCGGGGTTTTGCACGCGGCCCGCTGCGCTTCGCCAACAAGACGGCGCGGCGATGCTGCGCTGAAACCCTGTATGAATGAGCTGCCAGCCCATGCGCCTGTTTCCATTGATCGCTGTTTGCGCCCTTGCCGCCTGTATGCCTGCCCAAGAAGCGCAGGTTACCAAGAATTACACTGACCCAGGGCCGGCCGGCGTTGCCTTTCCGGCGATGCAGGGGTTTGGCGCGGTGGCAAGCTCTGCCGCAGCGCGACCGAACGCGGAAATTGCCCGCGACTTTCTGGATCTGGAATTTCGCATGGAAAGCGGGCGTGCCTTGACCAGCTTCAGCCGCTTTGATGGCCCGATCAGCGTCGCCATGACTGGCAATGTGCCCGGCACCGCAAAAACGGAAATGTCACGTCTTATCAACAGGTTTCGCAGCGAAGCTGGCATCGATATCGGCTTTGCCCAAGCGGGTGAAGATGCGTCGATCACCGTGGCGTTCCAGCCCCGCGCGCAGATGGCGCGGGTGGTACCAATGGCCGCGTGTTTCGTGGTGCCGCGGGTGCAAAGCTGGGAAGAATACCGGATCAATCGCAACAGCCCCGAGGTGGATTGGACCACGGTGACAAAGCGCGAGCATGTGGCGATTTTTGTGCCGTCAGATGCCTCGCCGCAAGAGGTGCGCGACTGTTTGAACGAAGAAACCGCGCAGGCGATGGGGCCGCTGAACGACCTGTATCACCTGCCCGATTCTGTGTTTAACGACGACAACTTCAATTCGGTGCTGACCGGATTTGATATGCTGATCTTGCGGATGCATTACGCGCCAGAACTGCGCAACGGCATGAACGAAGCAGAGGCGGCGAAATATGTGCCTGCCCTGCTGGCGCGGTATAACCCTGCCGGAACTGGTGGCGAGGCGGATATCAAGCAGATTGCGCCACGGTCCTGGGTGGCGGCGGTAGAGGGAGCGTTTGGCCCGCGCGGATCGAACGCCTCGCGGTTGGCGGCGTCGCAGCGGATGCTGTCGATTGCAATGGCGCAGGGCTGGCATGATGGCCGTCTGGCGTTCAGCTATTACGCCAAGGGCCGGTCACTGGCCAGTTCTGACCCGGTGCAGGCGGTGGCGGCGCTGTCGCAGGCCGGGCAGATTTATCGGTCGATCCCCGGTGCGCAGGTGCATGTGGCGCATGTGGATATGCAACTTGCGGCGATTGCGCTTTCGGCGGGCCAATCTGACCAGGCGATTGCCTTTGCCGACCGCGCCATTCCGGTGGTGAAACGGGCCGAAAATGCATCGCTGCTGGCGACGCTGATGTTGATCAAGGCCGAAGCCCTTGAGAACGAAGGCCGTGTTGCCGAGGCCAAGGCCTTGCGTCTCGACAGTCTGGGCTGGGCGCGCTATGGCTTCGGCTCGGAACGTCAGGTGCGGGCGCGGATGGGCGAGATTGCCTTGCTGGGCGCACGCGGACATCGCGGGTAAGCAGATCGGAACTGTCCGACGGCTTGCCCCGGCAATAAAAGGGGCAGGCCGTTGTTCATCGTGGGCGGAACTATTCTGGGGGCAATCCTTGGCGCGGCAATCGCGCTGCGGCGGGGCGGGCGCAAGTTGGATGCGCTGCAATATGGCGCGGCTTTCGCGATCATCTTCACACTGCTGGGGCTGTTTCTGACCATCATCTTGCACCGGACCATGGCGGGGTAACCCATGTTCCTGCCCTTCTTTCAGGCGCTGCGGAAAGAAGGCGTGCCGGTTTCGCTGCGCGAATTTCTGGGGTTTCTGGAAGGGCTGGCGGCGGGTCTGGTGACCTATGACGCGGAAGGGTTCTATTACCTTGGCCGCGTGGTGATGGTGAAAGACGAACGCCACATCGACCGCTATGATCGGGCTTTTGCCAACACCTTCAAAGGCTTGGAAGCCATTTCTGAAGCAGAGGTTCTAGAGGCGTTAGAGCTTCCGGCCGACTGGTTGGAAAAGCTTGCCGAAAAACACCTGAGCCCCGAAGAGCGCGCGGCGATCAAGGCGCTTGGCGGGTTTGATACCCTGCTTGAAACGCTGAAGCAGCGCTTGGCCGAACAAAAGGGCCGCCATCAGGGCGGCAACAAATGGATCGGCACGGCGGGCACCTCGCCCTTCGGGGCCTATGGCTATAACCCCGAAGGCGTGCGCATCGGGCAGGCCGAAAGCCGGCATCAACGCGCGGTCAAGGTCTGGGACAAGCGCGAGTTTCGCAATCTGGACGATCAGGTTGAACTGGGCACCCGCAACATCAAGGTGGCGCTGCGGCG
>JAHEDL010000014.1 GCA_024641255.1 Pseudorhodobacter sp. | reverse complement strand
TGGGCAGCCGTTGGGCACGCATATTTATGTTTGCGGCCCGAAGGGGATGATTGCCTGGGTGCGCGCGACCGCCGAAGCGATGGGGTGGCCGGCGCTGGCGGTGCATTCGGAAGAATTCCTGGCGCCACCGGTGGGCAAGCCGTTCGAGGTGCATCTGAAAGCCTCTGGCAAGACCATCACCGTTGGGGCGGCGCAATCGCTGTTGGAGGCGATGGAGGCGGCGGCGGTGGATGCGCCCTATCTGTGCCGCGGCGGCGCCTGCGGGCAGTGCGAAACCGATGTTCTGGGCTGTGATGGCCATATCGACCACAATGACCACTGGCTGACCGACGATCAGAAAGCCGCCAACACCAAGATCATGCCCTGCGTCAGCCGCTTTGCCGGCAAGTCGCTGGTGCTGGACCGATAGGGGGAAACGATGTCACTCGATTTCAACGACGAGACTTTTCGCGGCGATTTCACCTTTCGCAACTCTGCCAAGGCGATAAAACGCTTTCCGTTCCCGTTTCCCGAAGACAGCTATATGTATTCGGTGAACATGGAGCCGCATGTGCCGGGGCCGAAAGGGTCGGTTTTTGAACATATGTTCGATGTGGATGAACATTATGTGTCGGAAATGCGCGACCGGGCGCAGGTTTTGGCGGATGATCCGCTGCGCTGCCAATCGCTGCCGCATATGGAGCTGGCGGGATGGGATTTGCTGGAACTGATCATGGAAAGCAAGGCGCGGGATTATCCGCAGTGGTTTTCCCTGAGCAAGAACGGCAACCAATGGCATTGGGTCAACCGGCCTTTGCAGATTGAACAGTCGTTCACCTTTATGGACCCGACCACCCTGCCCTGCGGGCCGATGGAGTATATTACACGGCAGACTCAGGGCGATTTTACCTTGCAGGATCAGCGCGATGAAACGCTGTGGGTCGAGGCGGGGATGGTGACGACGCAAGCCGACTGGAGCCTTGATTTCGACATTGGCATGAACTTTCACCAATGGCATGCGCCGGTGCCGAAGGCGCATGAGATGGGCGTTTTTGACCGCGCGCTGAAATTCCTGCTGAAGCTGCAGCATGGCGCCCCGGTGCGGCGATTCAACTGGACGATGACGGTTGATCCGCTGCTGGATACCTCGCCAGAGAATTACCCAAAATGGGGGCCGTCGAAGACCACGATGACGCCCGACACCATCGGCGACCGGCAGCATTTGCGGGTCGAGCTGCAAACGCTGCACCGGCTGCCGCGGTCGAACGCCATCGCCTTTCCGATCCGCTGCTATCTGATCCGGTTTTCCGAACTGGTGACGGTGCCGAAATGGGGCCGCCGCCTGCATCGGGTGGTGCGCGATATTCCGGATGAATTGGCGACCTATAAGGGCTTTATCCGCAACAAACCCTTGATGGTTGAGTATCTTGCGCAGTTCGACGACGGACAGCCGACCAGCCCGGGGTTCTGGGCAGACTAAGGCTGCCCGATCACGCTTGTTTGTACGAAATCACCGAGAGATAGCGGGCCGGAAGTTTCACCAGAACCTCTGGCCCGTGCTGGGCATCTGCGTCGAAAAACAGGCTGTCTCCGGGTTCCAGATGAAAGAGCTGATCACCGTGACGATATTTCACCTCGCCTTCCAGCATGAACAGCAGTTCCAGCCCGTCGTGCTGGAAAGCGGGAAACACGTCGGATTCGGTGGTCAGGGTGATCAGATAGGGTTCGACCACGACGCCAGAGTCGTTCGAACCAATGTGGCCGAGCAGGTGATACTGATGCCCGGCGCGGGTGCCGCGGCGTTCAATTTCGATATGGTCGCCCGCCTTGACGTGCTGCACCTCGCGCCGTTCTTCGAAGCCGCGGAAGAATGAGGTGATCGGGGTGGAAAACGCATGGCTGAGAATTTGCAACGTGGTCAGCGAGGGCGAAGTGATGCCGTTTTCGATCTTTGACAGCATGCCGATGGACAGGCCGGTGACGCCTGCCAGATCGGCAACCGTCATGCCTTGCGCGCGCCGGAAGGCCCGCACCGCGCGGCCAATCGCCATTTCCAGATTGCGTTCCGACAGTTCGCGGACCCGGTGCGGGTCTTGTTCGAAGCCGGGTTTGGCACGGGGCAGCGCAGTTTCGTCGGACTCGATATCCATTTGGCTGGCTCTATCTGATAAATCACTCACTCTTGTTTACTACCGTGAAACAGAACCTCACTCAACCGAAAATCCCCAGCCATGAACATGCATCGCGACAGCGCCACGACCTTGGGATTTCTGCTGTTCCCCGGCTTTCCCATGGCCTGCCTGACATCGGCCATCGAGCCGCTGCGGGCGGCAAACGAGATCACCGGGCGCAAGGAATTCGTCTGGAAGCTGATCGGCGAGGATGCAGCGCCGGTGCGATCCAGTGCCGAGGTGCGGTTTGACCCCGACCTGACGCTGACCGAGGCGGCGGGGCTGGATTATCTGTTTTTGCTTTCGGCGCCGACCTCGCGGTTTCAAAGCCCCAAGCGCGGCAATGCGCAGTTGCGCTGGCTGGACCGCTGCGGCGTGGTGTTGGGCGGATTTTCTGGCGGTATCTTTCCGCTGGCACGGTCTGGCGTGATGGATGGCCATTCGGTTTCGGTGCATTGGTGCTATGAGGCCGCGTTCAACGCCGAATTTCCCGAGATGGAGGCCAGCCAATCGGTGATCTTGCGCGACCGGCGGCGCTATACTGCGTCGGGCGCGGGGGCGGTGTTTGACCTGATGCTGCGGCTGATCGAAGAGCGCTTGGGCCGCGACACCATGACGGAAGTGGCGTGCTGGTTTCAGCACCCGTTCGTGCGCACCGAAGATGCGGCGCAAAAAGTGCCGGTGCAAAAGCAGGGCGGCACCGATGATCTGCTGCCAGACCCGGTGCGCGCGGCCATTCGGATTTTTGGCGAGCATATTGAAGATCCGCTGCAGATTGCCGATGTGGCAGGCGCGCTTGCGATGTCAGAGCGGCATCTGGAGCGGTGTTTCAAGCAGGCAACCGGGCAAAGCCCGTTGAAATACTATCGGCTGATGCGGTTGAAAAAAGCGCGGCAGCGGGTGCTGTATTCGACGCAAAGCATCCGCGAGATTGCGCAATCGGTCGGCTATGCCAGTTCGACGCCGATGACGCGGCATTATGCCGAAGCCTTCGGGGTGAACCCGAATGACGAGCGGCGGCGCTTGGTGGGGCTGCGCGGTTTGGCGGGCGCTATGCCGCCAAACGACTGAAGCGCGGGGGTTTCACACCCCCGCACCCCCGTGGGATACTTAGGCCAAGATGAAGCCCGATCAGAACGCCGATTTCGCGGCGGTGATCAAGGCGTGGTGCAGGCTATGCGCCGACGAGCGCGGACCGATCACCGAGACCTCGGTTTCAGCCCGCCGCACCACGTAGCAGCCCAAGTGTTCGATCACGGTGCGGGTGGCAGCGCCCGGGCCATTGCGGCGCAGGTCAAAGCCGCAGAGCCGTTCGAAAAGCGCGGGCAGATCGGCGGCGGTCAGATCGAAGCGCACCCACGCATCGGTTTGTTCGGTGATCGAGGCGGCTTCACCGAACAGCGGTTTCAGGATGGCGACGATATCTTCGTGGCTGGCGAAGGGGGCTTCAACCATCCACTGTTCGGGGCCAAGCCAGAGTGCGCCGTAAACCGCGCCGGAGGTGGCCTGACCGGGGCCGGGCAAGGCGATGCCTGCGGCCGCCGCGATGCTGGCGACCTCGGCCTCGCGGTCGCGGCGGGACGCAAGCGAGGCAAGCGCGACCGCAACGTTTTCCACGATGGTGACCGGGCCGACGGTTACGGTTTCTGCGGCGGCGTGGCCCAGTGGGGTCAGGGATTTCAAGGAATTAGCCACGGAGACGCTCCCCCTCGGGATCAAAGAAATGCGGGCTGACGATTTCAACCTCGACATCAGTTTTTGCCAGCAGGTTGACGCTGCGCAGGCGTTCGCCTTTGCGGGTATCGCCGCCCTTCAGGTAGCCAAGGCCGATGGAATGGCCCAAATGCGGCGAATAGACCACCGATGTCAGCCAGCCTGCATCATTGTCGGCGGTGGCTGCGGCACCTTTGGCCAGGAAATGCGCGCCTGCGGTCAGCGCTTGCGCCGGGTTGACCGGTTTGACGCCGACAAGGCGGTAGCCGCCGGCGGTGGTCATGCCCTCACGCTGGCTAAGCACCATGCCGATGGCGTCTTTCTTTTTCGACACCATCTTGCCAAGGCCCATATTCAGCGCCGACGACTGACCGTTGAGTTCATTGCCCGCGACGTGGCCCTTTTCGACCCGCATCACACCCAAGGCTTCGGTGCCGTAGACCACGGCGTCGAACTCGCGCCCGGCTTCGACCAAAGCGCGGATCATCGCATCGCCGTAGCGGGTGGGGACGGCGATTTCATAGGCCAGTTCGCCCGAGAAGCTGATGCGGAACAGTCGCGCCCGCAACCCGCCGCAGACGGTGATATTGCCGCAGGCCATATAGGGGAAGGCTGCGTCAGAGATGTCTTGATCAACCAGCTTTTCCAGCAGTTTGCGGGCGTTGGGGCCAGCGACCGAATATTGCGCCCAAGCTTCGGTGGTCGAGATCAGCTGCACATCCATATCCGGCCACAGCACTTGGCGGCAGTATTCCAAATGGCGGAACACTGGCACGGCATTGGCGGTGGTGGTGGTCATTACATATTCGTTCTGACCCATACGCGCGGTGGTGCCGTCATCCATCACCATGCCGTCTTCGCGCAGCATAAGGCCGTAGCGGGTTTTGCCGACGCCAAGGGTCGAGAAGGTGTTGCAATAGACCTTATCCAGAAACGCGCCGGCGTCGGTGCCCTGGATGTCGATTTTGCCAAGGGTGGTCACGTCGCAGATGCCAGCCGATTTACGGGTTTGCAGCACTTCACGGTCAACCGATTGCCGCCAGGTGGTTTCGCCCGCGCGGGGCAACCATTGGCTGCGCAGCCAGTAGCCAACCTCGACAAACACTGCGCCTTGTTCGGTCGCCCATTTATGCGACGGGGTGTAGCGGGTTGGTTTGAAATCTTCACCACGCGCACGGCCGCCCAGCGCGCCCATGGCGACGGGGGTATAGGGTGGGCGGTAAATGGTGGTGCCGGTCTGCGGAATGGTCTTGCCGGTAAGTTCGGCCATAACCGCAAGGCCAAGCACGTTGCCGGTTTTGCCCTGATCGGTGGCCATGCCCAGCGTGGTGTAACGTTTAAGGTGTTCGACCGAAACGAAGTTTTCCTGCTTGGCCAGTTTGACGTCTTTCACGGTGACGTCGTTTTGCTGGTCGATCCAGGCGCGGCCTTTGCCGGAATGCACATACCACAGCGGTTTGATGTTGACCGGAGCATCTTCGGCGCGCGGCACGTCGATCTGGGCGCTAAGGCCAAGGCTGGCCAAGGCTTCAGCGGCTTGTGCGGCACCAGTCGCAAGGGCTGCATGGGTTGACATTGCGCCTGCGGCGGCACCGGCAAAGGTCATGCCGTTGATGCTGTCGGCGGCCGGCACGAAGGCCGCGATGCTGTCATCCCAGGTTGGGCGCCCCCGGTGGTTTGACGACAGGCTGACGTTGGGGTTCCAGCCGCCCGAGACGCCAAGCGCCGAAACGTTCAGGGTTTCGGTGCGGCCATTGCCGCGACGCACGGTGATGGATTTCAGCCCCAGACGACCGGCGCTGTCAATCACCTCGTCGCCCTTACGGGCGTCGATCACGGCGACATCCAGCCCCTTGGCCTTCAGGTCAGACACTGTGCGCAGACCGTCTTCGTTGTTGGTGAACACCGCAACGTGGTCCCCGACCGCGACCCCCCAGCGGTTGGCATAGGCGCGCAGGGCACCTGCCAGCATGATGCCGGGACGGTCGTTGTTTTCAAAGGCAATCGGGCGTTCGATGGCACCGGCGGCAAGGATCGCGCGGGCGGAATAGATCCGCCACAGGATTTGCCGGGGCTTGCCCGCCTCTGGCACCGCAAGGTGATCAGAGACGCGTTCGACGGCGCCGTAAATGCCGTGGTCAAACGCGCCGATAACGGTGGTGCGGGGCATCAGGCGGACATTGGGCAGGCTGACCAGTTCGGCCACCGCGCGGGCGGCCCAATCGGCACCAGCGCCGCCAGCAATTTCAAGGGTTTCGGCGTTCAGACGGCCACCCATGCGGAAATCTTCGTCGGCCAAGATCACCCGCGCGCCAGCACGGCCAGCGGTCAGCGCCGCCGAAAGACCCGCCGGGCCTGCGCCGATGATCAACAGATCACAGTGCAAAAAGCCCTTGTCGTAATCATCGGGGTCGTCTTGTTTGGTCAAAGACCCCAGACCCGCGGCGCGGCGAATGATCGGTTCATAGACCTTTTCCCAGAACGCCGCCGGCCACATGAAGGTTTTGTAGTAAAAACCGGCGGCAAAGAACGGCGACAGCCGGTCGTTGATCGCCAGCGCGTCGAATTTCAGCGAGGGCCAGCGGTTTTGGCTGTTGGCAACCAGACCGTCAAACAACTCGATCACGGTGGCGCGGGTGTTGGGCTCTTGCCGTGCGCCGGTGCGCAGTTCGACAATCGCGTTCGGCTCTTCCGACCCCGACGAGATCGGGCCGCGCGGCCGGTGATATTTGAAGCTGCGGCCCATCAGGCGCACGCCATTGGCCAAAAGCGCCGACGCCAGCGTGTCGCCGGGGTGGCCGGTGTAGGTTTGCCCGTCAAAGATGAAGCGCAAGCTGCGGCTGCGGTCGATCTGACCGCCGGTGATACGGCTCATTTGCTGCGCCCCTCGGCTTTGGCCACGTCGCGGGCCAGTTCTACCTTTGTGATCGCATGGGTCACGGTGTTACGGGTGACGACCAGCCACGACCGATCGCCCTGTTCGTGATACCAAAGTTCGCGATGCTCGCCTGCGGGGTTGTCGCGCAGATAGGCAAAGTCGACGAATTTCGACAAAGCGTCTGCGGCCATGCCATCGGGGCGGTGCATCAAGGCTGCGTCGCCAAGATAGACAAATTCCTGACTATCCCGTCGCCCCAGAAGCGGATGGTTAATGATCATGGTTTGCTCCTAGTGCAGGTTCGGCTGGGCGCCTTGGCCCTTTTCGTCGATCATCAGGCCCTTGGCAAAACGATCAAAGCGATAGGCAGTGGCGGTCTTGTGCGGTTCATCCTTGGCCAGCAGATGCGCAAAGGCCCAACCGCTTGCCGGGGTGGCCTTGAAGCCGCCGTAGCACCAGCCGCCGTTGAAATAGAGCCCGTCGATGCCGGTCTTGTCGATGATGGGCGAGCCATCCATCGACATGTCCATGATGCCGCCCCACATCCGCAACAGGCGGGCGCGGCCGATCATCGGCATCAGGCTCATGCCGCCTTCGGCCACGTCTTCGACCACCGGCATGTTGCCGCGTTGGGCGTAAGAGTTGTAGCCGTCGATGTCGCCGCCAAACACCAAGCCGCCCTTGTCAGACTGGCTGACATAGAAGTGACCGGCGCCATAGGTCATCACGCCGTCGATCAGCGGTTTCAGACCTTCGGAGACAAAGGCTTGCAGAACGTGGCTTTCAATCGGCAACCGCATGCCCGCATGTGCCATGACCTTTGACGAAGACCCGGCCACCGCAACGCCGACTTTCTTGGCACCGATGAAACCACGGCTGGTTTCGACGCCCAGAATACGGCCGTTTTCGATCCGCATGCCAGTGACTTCGCAGTTCTGGATCAAATCAACGCCGCGCTGATCGGCCCCGCGCGCATAGCCCCACGCCACCGCATCGTGGCGCACCGTGCCGCCGCGGCGCTGCATCAGCGCGCCTTTGATCGGGAAACGAGCGTTGTCAAAGTTCAGGAACGGATACATCGACCGCACCTGATCCTTGTTCAGCAATTCGGCATCGGCACCATGCATGATCATGGCATTGCCGCGCCGGGTATAGGCGTCACGCTGCGCGTCGGTGTGGAACAGGTTGATGATGCCGCGCTGCGACACCATGGCGTTATAGTTAAAGTCCTGCTCCAACCCTTCCCACAGCTTCAGCGAAAATTCATAGAACGGCTGGTTGCCATCCAGCAGGTAGTTTGACCGGATGATCGTGGTGTTGCGGCCGACGTTGCCGCCGCCCAGATAGCCCTTTTCCAGCACGGCGATACGCGCCTGCTTGAACTCCTTGGCCAGATAATAGGCCGTGGCCAACCCATGCCCGCCGCCACCGACAATGATGTAATCGTAGGATTTTTGCGGCTCTGGGTCGCGCCACGCCGGTTGCCAGCCTTTATGGCCGGTCAATGCCTCGGCGATGACCCTTAGTCCTGAATAGCGCATGGGGGGAGTCCTGTGATTGGTCTTGACCAGACTATGGCGCGGGCCGCGCCGCAAGCATCTTTCATTTCCGACTC
>JAHEDL010000012.1 GCA_024641255.1 Pseudorhodobacter sp. | reverse complement strand
CGAAGTGCGGCCTGCCGTCGAAAATCTGGTGAACGAAAAGCTGGCCGAGTGGTTTGAAGAAAACCCCGGCAACGCCAAGATCATCGTCGGCAAGATCATCGAGGCCGCGCTTGCCCGCGAAGCCGCCCGCAAGGCACGCGAACTGACCCGCCGCAAGACGGCGCTTGATGTTGCCTCGCTGCCCGGCAAGCTGGCCGATTGCCAAGAGCGTGATCCGGCGAAGTCTGAAATCTTCCTGGTCGAGGGTGACTCGGCCGGTGGGTCTGCCAAACAGGGCCGCAGCCGCGCCAATCAGGCCGTGCTACCGCTGCGCGGCAAGATCCTGAACGTCGAACGCGCCCGTTTTGACCGGATGCTTGGCAGCCAGGAGATTGGCACGCTGATCACCGCGCTTGGCACCGGCATTGGCCGGGATGAGTTTGATATCAAGAAGTTGCGCTACCACAAGGTCGTGATCATGACCGACGCCGACGTTGACGGCGCGCATATTCGTACCCTGCTTTTGACCTTCTTCTTCCGCCAGATGCCGCAACTGATCGAAGGCGGCTTCCTCTATATCGCGCAGCCGCCCTTGTACAAAGTGGCGCGCGGCAAGTCCGAGGTGTACCTCAAGGACCAAGCCGCGCTTGAAGATTACCTGATCGAAATGGGCGTTGAAGGCGCTGTTTTGCGCTTGCAATCGGGCGAAGAAATTGCCGGCTCTGACCTTGCGCGGGTTGTTGAAGGGGCGCGGCAGTTCCGCCGTGTGCTGGATGCCTTTCCGACCCATTATCCGCGCGGCATTCTGGAACAGGCCGCGCTGGCGGGTGCTTTTGATGCCGCCCAGATCGAAGGCGATCTGCAGTCCGTGGCCGATACCGTGGCGCGGCGTTTGAACCTGATCGCTGCCGAATACGAAAAGGGCTGGACTGGCCGCATCACCCAAGATCACGGCATCCGCCTGTCGCGCGTGCTGCGTGGCGTCGAAGAGCTGCGCACGCTGGATGGCGCGGTGCTGCGCTCGGGCGAGGCGCGGCGTCTGGCGGCGATTTCGCGCGACAGCCGCGACCACTATCGTGATCCGGCGCGTCTGGTGCGCAAAGACCGCGAACAGTTGGTGCATGGCCCGATTGATTTGCTGAAATCTATCCTTGCCGAAGGCGAAAAAGGTCTGACCCTGCAGCGCTACAAAGGCTTGGGTGAAATGAACCCCGAACAGCTGTGGGAAACCACGCTGGACCCCGAAGCCCGCACCTTGTTGCAGGTCAAGGTCGATGATCTGGCAGAAGCCGACGACATCTTTACCAAGCTGATGGGCGATGTGGTGGAACCCCGACGCGAGTTCATCCAGCAAAACGCGCTGTCGGTCGAACATCTGGATGCCTAAGCAAAAGCCCCCGCAAGGGGGCTTTTTGGTGACTCCGGCGTGATTCGAACACGCGGCCTACGGTTTAGGAAACCGCCGCTCTATCCGGCTGAGCTACGGAGCCACGCGACCTTACATGCGAAAAATCCCGCACAGATGCAACAGGCTTGGTGTTAGGTACTAAAAGGGAATTAAGGGGGAGTGAATTTTTGGCCCACCACTCCCCCTCGGGTCCGTTGCGTCTGGGTTGAGAGCTTGCAGGACGCGCAGGATATGTTCAGCATTACTGCTGTTACCGCTAACATATCGTATTTTGCGGGGTTGGACAAGGGGTGTTTTGGCGCTAACAAGGAAGAAATCCCCAACGCAGGCCATTTCCCCAGTGAGCAAGCCCCCGATTCCCGATCCGCGCCGCACCTTGACCCTTCGTGACGTTTCCGAAGCATCGGGCGTAAGTGAAATGACGGTCAGCCGCGTGCTGCGTAACCGGGGCGACGTTTCCGAAGCCACCCGCGAACGGGTGCTAGAGGCGGCGCGCAAGCTTGGCTATGTGCCGAACAAGATCGCGGGCGCGCTTGCCAGCCAGCGCGTTAACCTTGTTGCGGTGATCATCCCGTCGCTGTCGAACATGGTCTTCCCCGAAGTGATGACCGGCATTTCGGACACCTTGGAAGACACCGGCCTGCAACCGGTTGTTGGCGTTACCAATTATTCGCCCGAACGCGAAGAATCGGTGCTTTACGAAATGCTGTCGTGGCGGCCTTCGGGGGTGATCATCGCCGGTCTGGAACATACCGAAGCCGCGCAGGCGATGCTGGCGCAGGCCGGAATTCCGATTGTTGAAATCATGGATATCGACGGCACCCCGGTTGATAGCGCGGTTGGCATTTCGCATCGTCGGGCGGGTCGGCAAATGGCCGAAGCCATCATCGCCGCCGGCTATCGCAACATTGCCTTCCTTGGCACCATGATGCCCTACGACCACCGCGCCCGCAAACGTCTGGAAGGCTTTGAAGAGGCGTTGGCCAAGGCCGGTCTGGCCTTGGTAGACCGCGAATTTTACTCGGGCGGCTCGGCCTTGCTGAAGGGCCGCGAAATGACCGAAGCGGTGCTGACCCGCTCGCCGCAGGTCGATTTTCTCTATTACTCCAATGACATGATCGGCGCGGGCGGTCTTTTGTATTGCTTGGCCAATAACATCGACGTGCCGGGCCGCATCGGCCTTGCGGGCTTCAACGGGGTCGAATTGTTGGATGGCCTGCCGCGCAAACTGGCCACCATGGATGCCTGCCGTTTGGAAATTGGCCGCCGTGCCGCCGAAATCATCGCCGGTAAACGGCAAAATGGCGTGATTGGCGGCGAGGTGATTGAACTTTTCCCAACGCTGCAACCCGGCGACACGATCCGCAAACCTGTGCTATAGCTACGTCGCGGCGAAACGGCGCAACGGGTGATCCAGCGACGCTTTCGCCGCGTATATCTTCCAAACCGTTGGAGGATGCGATGAATTTGATGCGTCTTGTTGCCGTCGCCGTGGCCAGCCTTGGCCTTTTGTCAGCCGGAGCTTTTGAAATGGCCAACGCCGCCGACTCTGCCCCCAGTTTCACCTTCGCCTCGATTGACGGCGGCAACTACAACACCGCCGATTGGCGCGGCAAACCCGTGTTGGTGGTGAACACCGCGTCCATGTGTGGCTTCACGCCGCAATACGTCGATTTGCAGGCGCTGTCCGATCACTATGGCGACAAAGCGGTGGTGCTGGCGGTGCCGTCCGACGACTTCAACCAAGAGCTTGCTTCGGATGCCGAGGTAAAGGATTTCTGCGCGCTGAACTACGGCCTGACCCTGCCGATGACAACAATCAGCCACGTCGCGGCGGGTGCGGTGCATCCGTTCTATGTATGGGTCAGCGAAACCACCGGCTTTGTGCCGGGGTGGAACTTCAACAAGGTGCTGATTGGGCCAGACGGTGCAATTGTGAACTCTTGGGGCTCTGCCGCCAATCCGATGTCGTCGACAATCACCGATGAAATCGACGCTCTGATCGCGGATGCGGGTTAGGTTGCTACGGAAAATCTCTGCTCCTGCTGCAAGGCAAAGGTTAAGACATTCCTAAATTGGAGCGCTAAGCCTTTGATTTCAAAGGCTACAAAAACGGTCCCGAGCCGGGACCGCCTAAAGCCGCGCCGCCAACCGCGCCCCATGATCAATCGCGCGCTTGGCGTCCAATTCCGCCGCCACATCCGCCCCCCCGATGACATGCGCCTTTATTTCCGCCGCGGCCAACTGCTCTGCCAACCCCCGTTCCGGCAGCTGACCGGCACATAAAACCACATCATCCACCGGCAGGATTTGCTCCACCCCGTCCTTCAAAATACGCAACCCCTCCGGCTCGATCGCAAGATAGCTGACCCCGCCAAGCATCTTCACCCCCTTCATTTGCAGCGCCGCGCGGTGGATCCAGCCGGTGGTCTTGCCCAGCCCCCGCCCCGGTTTCTCCGGCTTTCTTTGTAGCAACCAAACCTCCCGCGCCGCCGCCTCCGGTGCCGGATCGCTCACGCCGCCGCGCCGCTCTGCCGGGTCCGCCACGCCCCACTCTTTCCGCCACGTTGCCAAATCAAGCGTGGCCGAATGCCCGCCCGCCACCAGAAACTCGGCGACATCAAAGCCAATCCCGCCCGCCCCAATAACCGCAACCCGCCGCCCTACCGCCGCGCCTTGCAGCACATCAACGTAAGACAGTCCGCGCTCTTGCCCCGCAATGCCCGGATCGCGCGGGCTGACCCCGGTCGCGATGACCACCTCGTCAAAGCCGTGCAGATCTTCGACCGTCGCAGCAACATTCAGCCGCACCTCCACCCCAGCGTCTGCAACGCTGGTGGCGAACCAGTCGACCAGACCATCAAACTCTTCTTTCCCCGGCACGCGCCGCGCAAGATTCAACTGCCCGCCCAAACTGCCGGACTTTTCAAACAGCACCACCCGATGCCCCCGCCGCGCCGCGACGTTTGCAGTCATCATCCCTGCTGGCCCCGCCCCCACCACCGCAATGCGCTTCGCGGCCGATGCCGGGTCATAGGACAGCACCGTTTCATGGCAGGCGCGGGGGTTGACTAAGCAAGAGGTAAGCTTGCCGGAAAAGGTATGATCAAGGCAGGCCTGATTGCAGGCGATGCAGGGGGCGATGTGCCGGGCCTTGCCTGTCGCCGCCTTATTGACGAAATCCGGGTCGGCGAGGAACGGCCGGGCCATCGACACCATGTCGGCCATCCCATCAACCAGCAGGGCTTCCGCCACATCCGGCGTGTTGATCCGGTTCGAGGTGATGATCGGAATCCCAACCTCTGGCCGCAACCGTCCCGTCAGGTGGGCAAAGGCGGCACGTGGCACCGAGGTGGCGATGGTTGGCACCCGCGCTTCGTGCCAGCCGATGCCGGTGTTCAGCAGCGAGGCTCCTGCCGTTTCCACCGCCTTGGCCAATTGAACAACCTCGTCCCATGTCGAGCCGTTGGGGATCAGGTCGATCAGGGATATCCGATAGATCAGCAGGAAATCCGCACCAACAGCGGCACGGACCCGTCGCACCACCTCGACCGGCAGGCGCATGCGGTTTTCGTAAGACCCGCCCCATTGGTCTTCGCGACGGTTAACGTGGCTGACGAGGAATTGGTTGAGGAAGTATCCTTCCGAGCCCATCACCTCGACCCCGTCATAGCCGGCCTCGCGGGCGCGGGCGGCGGCGGTTGCGATATCGGTGATTTGCATTTCAATTCCGGCGTCGTCAAGCGCGTGGGGCTGGAACGGCGAGATGGGCGATTTGACCGCAGAGGCCGACACGCAGTCTTTTGAATAGGCGTAGCGGCCTGCGTGCAGGATTTGCATGGCGATCCGGCCGTCGGCCTGATGGACGCGGTCGGTGACGAGGCGGTGGTTGGCGATATCGGCAGGGGTGAACAGGCCAGCGGCGCCGGGGAAGACGCCGCCTTCGCGGTTGGGGGCCATGCCGCCGGTGACCATCAGGCCGACCCCACCGCGGGCGCGGGTTGCGTAGAATTCGGCCACCCGATTCCAGTCGCCGGTTTCTTCCAGCCCGGTATGCATCGACCCCATCAGGACGCGGTTTTTCAAAGTGATGTGGCCTAGATTAAGCGGGGACAGCAGATGGGGGTAGGGCATGGTATTCTCCGGGTTGGTCAGACCATTGCAAGGCTTTGCCGGTCTGTCACGGAAAACGCCGCGTCAGTCTGGTGTCGCACAGTGCGACAGGGGCGGCGGCTTATATAGATCAATGGGTTAACCGTGTGCATTCACATCCTGTTAATTTCTGCGCGCAGGGGCGGGACGAAATTACACACCACCATGCGAGCATGGCGCACCAAAGCGGTAGGGGGTGTTTTTCATGGTCTTCGCTGCGCGGTTTCTGCGCAGCGAAGACCATGAAATGCTGCAGTTTTGCTGCGCAGCAAATATTTAAAATCAATATGTTACAATGAAGTCTCTAGGCAGTGCCGACGGAAGGCGCGTTTCAACATATCCAGCTCGGCGCGCAGCAGATCGACTTCTGCGCGCAAGTCGTCTTCCATGGCGACGCCGGTGATAATGGTGAAGTGGTCCAGCTTTTCGCCGGTGCTGCGATCGCGGATAAGAAAGGTTTGCACACCTTCGGACAGCAAGTTTGCCGGAATTGGCACCCGCACCAGCCAATCGCCGGGACGGTCGGCGATGGGGGTCAGAGTGATGCCCGCGATCGGTTGTTCAAGATGCAAGACATCCAGAACTGGTTCGCTGAGCATGCCAGTCAAAACGCCTTCCCACACGCCAGCGCGGATACGGGTTTTGGTGAGTTTGGTGTCTGACATTATCTGCCTCAAAGTTCGGCGCGCGGGCGGCGCGAAAAGGTAACGTCGCGCAGAATGATCTGGTTCATCTCGGGGCCTTCAAAGATCAGGTCGACCCAAAGTTTTTCAACGCGTTTTTCGTTCATCTTCGAATAGGCAAGGTCGAATTCAACCATCACCTCTTCTTCGTTCAGCGGCAGTTCGCGGACGATCTGTTCAATATTGGGGCCGTGTTTGATGTTTAGCCGCGCAAAGATTTCCAGCGGCTTTTCCATTTCAACGATGACATCCATGCGGATGATGTGCTTTTGCTTCAGCCCGCGCGCGGCCTCTTCGGGCAGGTCGACCACCAGCGACAGGAACGAACCGTCGAAACGGAACACATCCATGCGAAAGCCGAAGGGGGCAATGTCAGCCTCGCGGGTGTTGCGAATTTGGCGAACGGTGAGTTCAGAGCGGCGGCAATCGTGAAAGATGGTCGCGCCGTCGTAGATCTGCGCCTTGCCCGGCACAGTGGCAAAACCGGGCACCGGAATCGGGCCTTTCCACAGTTCGGGACGCCAAGCCCAATCGGTGCCAAGCGGCTTGCGGATGATGTTGGAACCGATCACCGGCAGGGCAAGGCGGTGGTCGGCCTGATGGATCACCCGATCAAGGTTGCGGCGTAGGGCGCGGGCGCGGTTGCGCAGGCCCCGCAGCGCGTCGAAATCTGCGGTTGTCGCGGTTTCGCCCGCTTCGTCCCAGCGCCGCAGCACGCGTTTGTGCAACAATCTGTCAAAAAAACCCGACAAAACATCCGTCATAACGCCCACACCATACCATTAAGCCAAATTGCCACTGTTGAACGCATGGAAACGATTCTTTTATCGCCATAAAATTGTTAATACTCCAGCCCCAAGGCGCCGACTTTGGACTTAAGTACAAAACTCTTAACACAAGGTGAGGTCAGGACGCCGTTGCGTTGCTGCTGCGCAGGGCGTTCAGGACGCTATCAACAACGTCGCGGCCGTCTTGTGGTGCCAGCGGCACCTGATCTGTGCCGGTGGCTGAGATGGTGACCAAGCGGCCTTTGATGCCGACAACCGCGCGCCAGTATTCACCAACCTGACGGTCTTTCAGGCGCAATAAAAGTGCATCGCCAGAGCCAAGTGCGGTTAACACCCTGATATCAGAGGCGCGGCCATCGCGTGACAGGGTGGCGCGGCCCTGTTGCGAGGTGAAGAAGGCCGCCAGCGCCGGGCCACCCGCCGTCATC
The DNA here is from genome assembly GCA_024641255.1 of Pseudorhodobacter sp. Lineage (GTDB taxonomy): Bacteria > Pseudomonadota > Alphaproteobacteria > Rhodobacterales > Rhodobacteraceae > Cypionkella. Next base: position 943 of record JAHEDL010000012.1, on the reverse strand, counting down.
ACCCCCGCAGAGCCGCCCTGACCAATCGACACTGTGATCAGCGCGGGCTTGGCTTTCATCGCGTCGGTGCAGCGGCCCATCAGGATCACGGCGGTTTCGCGCGATTGGCGGCTGGCTTTGCCATCAATGCAATAGCCGGGCGGAACGCCGATCTGCATCGCGCCATTCAGCACTGGGGCAGAGCGAGAGGAACTGAAGTTTGATCCGGCGACACAACCGACAAGTGCAAGCATGAGAAAAAGGGGGGTGAAAAATCGCGAAACGGAAAACATGGGCAGGCCCTTAAATACAGGTGGCTGGCATCGGGATAGAGGGCGACCGACGGTGGGGCAAGTTTCAAACGCGGGTAGGCGCCGGATTTTGCAGCATTCGTTTGACCTTCGCCGCGCTGATGACGAAAGTTGCTTAGGCACGGGCGGAGGGTGGCATGCAGGACTGGTTGGCGGATGTTTCGGGGCAGCGGGATTTATATGCGGCGCTGCAGGTGGTTGCGGCAAAAGGCGCTGAGTTGCCGCAGGTTCTGTCCGCTTTGCAGGCAGGCGATGCGCAGGCGCAAGACACCGCGCGGCGCTTGTTGTCGGTTGACCAAGGTTTGCTGCGGGCGGTGATGCGCGCCGGACGCGGCCTTCCTGCGATTGCTGGTGAGGCGGCGGTGCGCCGCTATCTTACGGGCCTGACGCCCGAACCATTGTTCCGCCCCGACCCGGCGACAGTGCAGACGATGGCGCTGCTGACGGCGGGGCAATTGCCAGACATGCCGGCATTTTCTGACCGCCGCTTCGATGCGTGGTTCGCGGCGCAGGCGGTTGCGTATGGCTTGGGTGCTTATGGTGAAAAGCGCACGGTGTATCAGACCGATCAATTCGCGGATGCTGCCAGCCCGGAACGGCGGGTGATGCATACCGGAATTGATGTGTTTGCGGCGGCAGGCACGCCCGTTTAC
>JAHEDL010000011.1 GCA_024641255.1 Pseudorhodobacter sp. | reverse complement strand
GACGATATTCTGCCGCCGCTGCTGGTCACGTTTGGGCTGTCGGTGGTGATCCAGAACAGCCTGTTGCAAAGCTTCAGCGCCGATAGCCAAAAGCTGACCGCCGGTGCGATCGAGGCGAAATCGCTGGCGCTTGGCCCGATTGCGGTGGGGGTGATGCCCCTGCTGACGTTGGTTTCGGCGGTGGCGGTGATCTTTGCGCTGAACCAGTTGTTCTATCGCACCGCGCTTGGCCGCGCGTTCCGCGCAACATCGGATGATGCCACCACCGCACAGTTGATGGGCATCCGCCCGCAAAGCGTGTTCGCCATGGCCACCGGTATTGCCATGGTGGTGGCCACCATCGCCGCACTTTACCTTGGCACCCGCGCCAACTTCGACCCGTCAATCGGCCCCGCCCGCCTGCTTTACGCTTTCGAGGCGGTGATCATTGGCGGGCTTGGCAGCCTGTGGGGCACCCTTGCCGGGGGCATCGTGATTGGCGTCGCTCAGGCATTTGGCGCAGTGATCAACCCCGAATGGCAGATTTTGGCGGGCCATGTCGCTTTCGTGGCAATTCTGCTGCTGCGCCCGCGTGGCCTGTTCCCCCGCGCAAATGACTGAGGATATCATGGCAAACACTTCGTCTTCCGCGTCGCGCAGCCTGCCCATCGTTTTGGGGCTTGCCCTGCTGACCGCGATGATCGCGGTGCCGCTGGTTGCGCCGCGCGCTATCACCCAAGACCTGTTCGGCATTCTGACCTTGCTGGTGCTGGCGATGAACTGGAACATGCTGGCAGGGTTCGCCGGGTTGGTTTCCGTTGGCCAACAGGCTTTTGTCGGCGTCGGCGCTTATGTGATGTTCGCCGCAGTGATCCTTTGGGGTTTTGACCCATTGGTCGGCGTGCTGCTTGGTGGCGTTGGTGCCGCGTTGTTCGCCATTCCGATGGCCTTCTTTGCCTTTCGCCTGCACGGTGCCTATTTTGCTATTGGCACTTGGGTTGTCGCCGATATCGCCCGGCTCGCGGCGGGGCAATACAAGGCGCTTGGCGGCGGCACCGGTACTTCGCTGCCCAAAGGCACCACTAAAGACATGTTCGGGGTGCAGTTTCTGAAAGATCTGCTGGATGTCAGCTCTGCCGCTGCCGCCGATGCCATGACCTATTGGCTGGCACTGGCGCTGGCGGTGGTGATGCTGGTCGCGTCTTACCTGTTCTTGCGGTCGCGCGCCGGGCTTGGCTTGCAAGCCATCCGCGACAACATGCAGGCTGCGCGGGCTGTTGGCGTTGACCCGCTGCGGCTGAAGGCATCGGTATTCTTGCTGACGGCCTTTGGCACGGGCCTTTGTGGGGCACTGATCTTCATTCAGATCACCCGTGTCACCCCAGACGCCGCGTTTTCGGTGCTGGATTGGACCGCCTTTGTGATCTTCGTTGTGGTGATCGGTGGTATCGGCACCTTGCCGGGCCCGATCATCGGTGTGATCGTGTTCTATATTTTGCAACGATTGCTGGCCGACTATGGCACGCTTTACCTGATCGTGTTGGGCGCGCTTGGCATCGTGGTGATGCTGTTTTCGCGCAGCGGCCTGTGGGGCATCCTTGCGCGTGCAACCCGTCCCTTCCAAAGCCGTCAAAGCCTAAGGACATCGAAATGACCCAGTATTTCACCGAAGACGCTTCTGTTGAAACCGTCAACGCCCGCATGGGCAAAAATATCAACCCGCGCTTGGCGCTGGTGATGGCCAGTCTTGTAAAACACCTGCACGCTTTCGCCAAAGAGGTGCATCTGACACAGGCCGAATGGGACTACGGCATCGATTTTCTTACCAAAACCGGGGAGATCTGCTCGGGTGAACGGCAAGAGTTCATCTTGCTGTCTGACACGCTTGGCTTTTCGATGCTGGTCGATGCCATCAACAACCGCCGCCCCAGCGGCGCCACGGAAAATACCGTGTTTGGGCCGTTTCACGTTGATGGCGCGCCAGAATTGCCGATGGGCAGCACCATCTGCCTTGATGGCAAGGGCGAACCGTGCCTGTTCCAAGGGCGCGTGGTTGATCTTGACGGCAAGCCGATCAGAGGCGCCCGTGTTGATGTTTGGTCCGACAATGCGGACGGTTATTATGATGTGCAGCAGCCGGACCTTCAGCCAAAATGGAACAATCGTGGCGTTTTCGTTACCGGCGAAGACGGCGCATACAGCTTTGTCGGCATCAAGCCTGTCAGCTACCCGATCCCTGATGATGGCCCTGTGGGCCAGATGCTTGCGCATCTTGGCCGCCACCCGTATCGCCCGGCGCATATGCACTATCTGGTCACCGCGCCGGGGTTCGAAAAGCTGGTCACGCACACTTTCGTCGGCGGCGATACCTACCTGACCTCGGACGCGGTGTTTGGCGTGAAATCCAGCCTGATCGCGCCGTTCAACCAGGTGAAAGATGGCAATACCGCATGGGTTTCGCCGTTCGATTTCGTTCTGACCCCGGTGTAACCGGAAGGAGGCCCTTGTGCCAAACGTCAAAATCTTTGTCGAACAGGCGTTGTTCGATCAACGCCGCGCCGTAATTGCCGACGCGCTGCTGCCGATCCGCGATTTGCTGTGCAGTGGCCTTAAGGTTGATGTTCCGGCCTGCCAATTTGCTGTGATGCCCTGCATTGCGATGACCGATCTGCCGCTGGTCAACATCGAAATGCACATCCTGCCCAAGCCAGAGCGTACGCGCGCTGCGGTGTTGTCGGTTTGCCATGCGCTGCGGATTTTGGTGGAATCCGTCGTTGGATGCCACGTGGCCATTCGGGTGATGTCGCTTGATCCTGAAACCTACATCGCCCTGAAATAACAGCCAAAGGTCACCCGCGCCGCCGGGTGACTTGCTGTTCGTGTTGAATTCGGGCTTCAAGATTGCTGCACTGCGCTGCGATGAATGTCTTGAAATGCGCAAGGGCCGGGGCCGCTGCCTGCTCTTTCGGCACCAATAGCCCAAGCTGCCGGTTCGGGTGTTCGATCTTCAGCGGCAACGCCTCTAACTGGGTCATCTTGCGCGTCTGGAACACCACCGAATAGGGCAGCACAGTCAGCGAATCCGACCCCGCCAGCACGCTTGCAATCGACGCAAAGGTTCCGCCCGAAAAATTCACCCGAAAATCCTCGACCCCGATCGACACCAAGGCGCGTTGCAGGTCGCGATAGAGCGGGCTGTCGGCGGGTGGGGCGATCCAGGGGAAGGGTTCGATATCTGCCAGCGTAATCATACCCTTGCGGGTCAACGGATGCCCTGACCGACAGGCGATCACATTGCGACCGGTCAGCAGCGAGATGAATTCCATATCCTGCGGAATCTGGCTGGGGTGCAGCGGCAAAATTGCCAGATCCAGTGTGCCATTGCGCAACTGCGTTACCAGCGTTTCAAGATAGCCGTAGGATTGTTCGAAATGCACGTCTTGGTGGTGGTTCTGAAATTCGGCGATCATTGCGGCCATCACGCCATCCATAAAGATCGGTGTGCCGCCAATGCGCAAGCGTCCGGCCTGCCCTTTGCGATAGCGTTCTACCAGCTGCCGCGCTTCGGTGTTCAACGCATGAATCCGGCTGCCCAAGCGCGCAAGGCTGGCGCCAAGTTCGGTCGGCCGCAGCGGTCTGCGTCCGGGTTCAAACAGCGCGGCACCAACCCGCTGCTCTAGCAATGAAATCGTGCGTGAAACCGAAGGCTGCGATTTGTGCAGCGCTTCTGCCCCTTCGGTCAAACCGCCCTTTTCGACGATCATCGCCAGTATTTCGAGGTGTTCGCTTTCCATTTTCATAACGCAAAGTAATATAACGCCGCACTGATCCGATCAATATCTCATCATAAAACGAATACTCTTTGCCCAAGGGAATAGGGGAGAGAATTCAGTGTCGCATTTTCAAGACACTTTCGTCGCGCAATCGGCGGCGGTGCGCGTGCGGTTTGGTGCGGGCGTTCGCCATAGTGTGGCCGAAGAAATCAGGGCGCTTGGCTGCCGCCGGGCGCTAATCTTGTCGACACCGCAGCAGGTCACCACTGCGCAAGAGTTCGCTGACCTTTGCGGCCCGCTGGCGGTTGGCATCTACAGCAACGCCACCATGCACACCCCCGTTGATATTTCCGATGCAGCTGCGGCCTATGCGGTGCAGTTGGGGGCCGATTGCGTTGTGGCCGTGGGCGGCGGCTCTACCACGGGCCTTGGCAAGGCCATCGCCTATCGCACCGATCTGCCGCAAATCGTGGTCCCCACCACCTATGCCGGATCAGAAGCCACGCCGATTTTGGGTCAAACCGAAAACGGCCGCAAAAGCACACTGACCAGCCCCAAGGTGCAACCCGAGGTCATCTTGTACGATGCCGAACTGGTGCGCACGCTGCCAGTTGGCATGACGGTCACCTCGGCGTTGAACGCAATGGCGCACGCGGCCGAAGGGCTTTATGCGCAAAACCGTTCGCCGATTTCGACGTTGATGGCACTTGAAGGGCTGCGCGCCTTCCGTGATGGCCTGCCAAATGTCATGGCCAACCCACACGATCTGACCGCCCGTGGCGAAACGCTTTACGGCGCTTGGCTTTGCGGCACCGTGCTGGGGCAAGTCGGCATGGCGCTGCATCACAAACTTTGTCACACGTTGGGCGGGTCGTTCGATCTGCCGCATGCCGAAACCCACGCCGTCATTCTGGCCCATGCCATCGGTTATAACGCTGCCGCCGTGCCTGATTTGCTGGCCCCGATCACCCAGATATTCGGTGGCACGTCCCCCGGCCAAGCGATTTACGATTTCGCGGTTAAAATGAAAGCCCCGCTCGCACTCCGCGATCTTGGCCTGAAAGAAACTGATCTGGACCGCGCCGCCGATCTGGCCACGCAAAACCCCTACTGGAACCCGCGGCCCATCGACCGCAACGCGCTGCGGCAGTTGCTGCAAGCCGCTTGGGCTGGCGACGCGCCCGCCGTTTGAACACGCTTTTGGAGGAGAGCAACATGGCTGATATGAACACCGACGTGCTGATCATCGGTACCGGTCCGGCGGGGTCTGCAACTGCGGCTTTGCTGTCGACCTATGGCATCGAAAACATGGCGATCAACCGTTATCGCTGGCTGGCCAATACGCCGCGTGCCCACATCACCAACCAGCGCGCCATGGAAGTGCTGCGCGATCTGGGTCGTGATGTTGAAGACGAGGCTTATATGTTCGCCACCCATCAGGATCTGATGGGCGAAAACATCTTTTGCGAAAGCCTTGCTGGTGAAGAAATTGGCCGCCTGAAAGCGTGGGGCAATCACCCGCTTTCGAAGGCGGAACATCAGATGTCCTCGCCGACCAAGATGAACGATCTGCCGCAGACTTTCATGGAACCGCTGCTGTTCAAAACCGCGTGCCAGCGCGGCACGCAGGCGCGAATGTCGACCGAATATTTGCGCCACGAACAAGACGCCACCGGTGTTACCACCATCTGCCGCGACCGGCTGTCGGGCAAGGAATTTACCATCCGTTCGAAATACCTGATCGGCGCCGATGGTGGCAAATCTTTGGTTGCCGAACATGCGGGCTTGCCGTTCGAAGGCAAGATGGGTGTTGGCGGCAGCATGAACATTCTGTTCCGCGCCGATCTTTCCAAATACGTCGCACACCGTCCGTCGGTGCTGTATTGGGTGATGCAGCCCGGCGCTGATGTTGGCGGGATCGGCATGGGTCTGGTGCGGATGGTGCGGCCGTGGAACGAATGGCTGATCGTTTGGGGCTATGACATCAACGGCCCTGAACCCGAAGTCACCGAAGAATTTGCCACCGGCGTTGCGCGGCAATTGATCGGCGACCCCGATCTGAAAATCGAATTGCTGAACGCCAACACCTGGACGGTGAACAACTTCTACGCCACGCGCACGTCGAATGGCCGGGTGTTCTGCATGGGCGACGCAATTCACCGGCACCCGCCATCTAACGGTTTGGGGTCGAACACGTCGATACAGGACAGTTTCAACCTTGCATGGAAATTGGCTATGGTGCTGAAAGGGCAGGCGGGCGAAGCCCTACTTGACAGCTATAACACCGAACGCGCGCCGATCGCCAAGCAGATCGTCACCCGCGCCAATCAGTCGATCGGTGAAACGGGTCCGATCTTTGCTGCACTTGGAATGACCGAAGGCGTCGATCCGGTTCAGATGCAAAAAAACCTTGAAGCCCGCAGCGATGGCACCGCCGCCGCCGAAGCACAGCGCGAGGCCATTCGCAAAGCCATCGCCTTCAAGAAATACGAGTTCGACGCGCATGGCGTTGAAATGAACCAACGCTATCGGTCCGACGCCATTGTCACCGACGGGCAAATTGAACCGGCCTTCGAGCTGGATTCTGACCTGCATTATCAACCCACCACCTGGCCCGGTGCCCGCCTGCCCCATGCATGGGTTTACGACCGCGAAACCGGGGCCGAAACGTCCACCCTCGACCTTTGCGGTCATGGCAGCTTTACCCTGCTGACCGGTCTGGGCGGCGAGGCTTGGGTTGCGGCTGCCGAAGCTGTTGCTGCCAATCTGGGCATCCGCCTTGTCAGCCACATCATTGGCCCGCGCCGCCCCTTCGTCGATCATCATGGCGACTGGGCCCGGGTGCGCGAGGTCAAGGATTCCGGCTGCGTTCTGGTGCGGCCCGATCATCACGTTGCATGGCGCGCTGAAGTGGTCAGCGCCGATGCCAAGGCTGATCTGGACCGTGTGCTGCGCGCCATTTTGGCCCGCTAAAATCGTTGGGCGGCGGGGTCAGCCCTGCCGCCCTTGCAGCCTTAGCGCCCAAATCTGCGCCACAGCGGCAAAGGGCGAAATGGTGTGGAATATATCCGCCATCATCGCCATATCGGCGCGCAATCCGGCCCAGAACCCACGCTTATGCGCCTTTGATGGGCTGGCGACCTTGGGCCAAGCCACAATCGCCACCCGAAGTTTTTGTGCAATCAGCAGGCGGTTCAAGAACACCTCAAAGCCAAACCGCGGCAACGCTTGCAGTGCTGCCAGATGCGGCTCTAGGAGCGCCCGCGCGATCACCCGCTCCCCCGAGATGTAATCAAGCCCGATCACCCGCCAAACCTGCGGCGCGTTGCCGCGCAGTGAAATCGCGGTATCCGCCCGCCCTTGCAGCACCGGCTGCAAAAGCGCGGTTACATCCGCTGCGGTCAGGCCCAGCAGATCTGCATCCAGAAACAGGATATAATCAGACCGCGTGGCGGCCAGTCCAAAGGCCAACGCTTTGGTTTTACCGCCGTTTTTCGGCGTCACAAGCACAGCTGCGCCAAAGGCCCGCGCAATTTCAGTGGTGTCATCGCTTGATCCGTCGTCGACCACCAGCACTTCGTTCACCAGCGGATGCGTTCGCACGGCGCGCAAAACCGCGCCCAAGCGTGCAGCTTCGTTATACGCCGGGATCAGGCAGGTTACAGTCATCACGCGCACCGCTTCATTAAAGATTTCCGTGCCATCAGGACCATTGCCACGGTCACCACGGCGGCCAAAGACGCCCAGTAAATGCCGTTGGAAATCTGGCCATAGGCCGCGCCAAACAGATAGCCCAAGGCAACCAAGGCCAGACTTTTCGGCAGCGTCGCCGCAAAATTTGCGGCCAGAAAGGTCATAAACGGCATCCGCGCCGCACCGGCCGCAATCAGCACCGCAAAGCCTGCGGCATGCGTCAGCTTGCCCATCACCAAAATCTTGGCGCCCTTGTCTTGAAACAGCCGCATCATGCGCACCAACCGCCGCCGCGAAAGCCCCATTCGTTGGCGTGCCCGCGCTGGCAGCAGCTCTAGTCCAAAGCGCCCCAGCAGATACAGCATCGCATCGCCAATCAGATCGGCGACGATCACCACCACAATCACCTGCCGCAGATCCAACAACCCAAGGCTTGCCAGCCACGCCGCCAGAATGGTCACAATCGGGCCTTCCAGAATCGCCAGCGGAACCAAAAACGCAATGCCGTGGCCGCTAAGCAACTGCACCAGATCAGCTTCGGATGTCATGCTGTTTTCGCCTTTCCGGCCGACACTGTGGTGCCGCGCCATTCAACATTGCCCGCGCGCAACGTCGCAAACCAGATTGCCAGCATCACCCCATCGCGCAGCGGCAGCACCAGCATATCGCGCAGCGAGGCAGGCCAGCCGGCGCGTCGCATAAGCGCGATTTCCGCACCATACCACAGTGCCAACCACGCCAATATCCAAACCGGAGCCGCCCCAGCGCTTGCAAAAGCCGCTGCGAACACCAGCGTCGGCAGGGCCGCGCCATTGGCAATTTCGCACATAAACAACCCCGGAAAAGCATCACGCCGCAACCGGCTCCACCGCAATTGCCGCATCCAAACCTGCCGCAGCGATTTGCGACCAACCGGCTGTTCGAACGGCAGCGGTGGCAAAGTCACCTTC
>JAHEDL010000010.1 GCA_024641255.1 Pseudorhodobacter sp. | reverse complement strand
AGGCTGCGCTTGACGAACTCAGCCGCCGCGCAGCCGAAGGCGGCAACCTGCTTGCAGCGGCCGTCGAAGCTGCCCGCGCGCGGGCAACCGGAGGAGAGATCAGCATGGCGATGGAAAAGGTGTTTGGCCGTCACCGCGCCGAGGTCAAAACCTTGGCCGGCGTCTATGGGGCCGCCTATGAGGGCGACGAAGGCTTTGCCGCCATTCAAAAAGATGTCGAAGCCTTCGCCGAAGAAGAAGGTCGTCGGCCCCGCATGCTGGTGGTCAAGATGGGGCAAGACGGCCATGATCGCGGCGCGAAGGTGATCGCCACCGCCTTTGCCGATATCGGCTTTGATGTTGATGTTGGCCCGCTGTTCCAAACCCCGGAAGAAGCCGCACAGGATGCCATCGACAACGACGTTCATGTCGTCGGCATCTCCAGTCAGGCCGCTGGTCACAAGACGCTGGCACCAAAGCTGGTGCAGGCGTTGAAAGACGCGGGCGCGGGTGAAATTCTGGTGATCTGCGGCGGCGTCATTCCGCAACAGGATTACCAGTTCTTGTATGATGCAGGCGTCAAGGCAATCTTCGGTCCCGGCACCAACATCCCTGCGGCGGCAAAAGACATCCTTGACCTGATCCGCAAAGCACGCGGCTAACCTCTCTGCCTCATCCTCTTGGCTAAAATATCCACGGGGGTGAGCCCGGAACGGGCGAGGGGGCAGTCAGCCCCCGTTCTTTTTCCATCGCAATCAAAGCGCCTATAGCGGTGGCAATGTCAGCGACGCCGTCAAAAACCAAATCGCCGTGCCGTATAAGAACAACCGCTCGGCAAGGCCGAAGAAGCGGCGCAGCGGCGGCGAGATTGTTACCACCACGGCAATGAACCCCAAGCTGATCAGGTGCTTCAACTGCACCAGGGCAATCGCCAGCGGTCCGCTAATGCTGGCCGCCAGCAGCGGCGTGGCTTCGGCCACCGTCATGAAGGCGCAGGTGAAGGCCAACAGCGTCGCCAGATGGTGGATCTGGCCGCGGCCGGTGCGGGGCGTGCCGCGCAGGTCATTGGGAAACAGCCCAATCCCCAGCCGACCAAGCGCCACCAGCAGCAGATAGGCCGGAATGGCCAGCGGATAACCGGGGGTATCGGCCTGCCAGAATTGCCACGCCAGCAAGGGTGCCGCGATGCTGCCCGACACCACATAAACTTTGAACAACCGGGCCGTGGCCCCCACGCCGTAATCGCTGACGGCGTGAGAGAACAGGGGATAGTCCTTGTTCAGGACTTGGAACGCAAACAGGATCAGGATGTCTAGGCCGTAAAGTGCGGCGGCGACAGTTTCCATCAGATGCCTGCGTAGATGTCCGCAATGCGTGCCACGGCGGCTTCGGGAGTCATTTCTTCCGAAACGCCGGTGCGGCGCGAGGTGACTTCCACCACGCCATTTGCCAGCCCGCGCGGACCAACGGTGATCCGCCACGGCAGACCGATCAGGTCCATTGTGGCGAATTTCGCACCAGCGCGTTCGTCGCGGTCGTCATACAGCGCCTCTAGGCCCTTGGCAGCCAGCGCCTTGTACAGGCTGTCGCAGGCCGCATCTGCCGCCGCGTCGCCTTGTTTCAGGTTGACGATGCCCACCGGGAACGGCGTGACCCCTTCGGGCCAGATGATGCCCTTGTCGTCATGGCTGGCTTCGATGATCGCGCCCAAAAGACGCGACACGCCGATGCCGTGCGACCCCATTTCCACCGGAACCTTCGATCCGTCGGCGGTGACAACAGATGCCCCCATCGATTCCGAATACTTGGTGCCGAAATAGAAGATCTGGCCAACCTCGATACCGCGCGCGACTTTGCGGCGCTCTTCTGGGATGGTGTTGAACACCGCTTCGTCATGGGTTTCATCGGTGCGGGCGTAAAGCGTGGTGAATTCTTGGCACACCGCTGCCACTTCGGCGCGGTTGTCGTAATCGACTTCACGGTTGCCCAGTTTCAGGTCGGTCACGGCAGAATCGAAGAACACTTCGGATTCGCCAGTTGCTGCCAGCACCAGGAATTCGTGGGTGTTGTCGCCGCCGATCGGGCCAGAGGCGGCGCGCATCGGAATGGCGGTCAGGCCCATGCGTTCATAGGTGCGCAGATAGCTGACCATATGGCGGTTGTAGGCGTGCAGGGCGGCGTCTTTGTCGATGTCAAAGTTATAGCCGTCTTTCATCAGGAATTCGCGGCCACGCATCACGCCGAAACGCGGACGCATCTCGTCGCGGAACTTCCACTGGATGTGATACAGCGTCAGCGGCAGGTCTTTGTAGCTGTTGACGTGGCTGCGGAAGATGTCGGTGATCATCTCTTCGTTGGTTGGGCCATACAGCATCTCGCGGTCTTGCCGGTCCTTGATGCGCAGCATTTCCTGACCGTAATCGTCATAGCGGCCGGATTCGCGCCACAGGTCTGCCGGTTGCAGCGTGGGCATCAACAGCGGAATGTGGCCAGCGCGCACCTGTTCTTCATGCACGATCTGCTGGATACGGTTCAGCACCCGCAGACCCAGCGGTAGCCACGAATAGATCCCGGCGGCCTGCTGTTTGATCATGCCCGCGCGCAGCATGTAACGGTGCGAGACGATCTGCGCCTCGGCGGGGTTTTCCTTCAGGACGGGCAGGAAATAACGGGACAGACGCATCGTGCGGCCTCTTTGCATAGGGTTTCCCGCGTTCCTAACCCGCGGCGGGCAACCTCGCAAGCGGGACGGCCCCTTGCAAGGGGGCGATGCAGCGGCGATATGTGCAAAAGGTAAGGAAAGGCATTTGGAGATGGCTTTGCAATTGCGCGAGCAGGCGAAATATTGGGGTATCGCGTTGGCGGTGTTCTTTTTGGCACTTTGGTATCTTGCGGCGGTGATGCTGCCGTTTCTGGTGGGCGGGGCGATGGCGTATTTTCTGGACCCGGTGGCCGACCGGCTGGAACGGCTAGGGCTAAGCCGGGTTGCGGCCACGTCGGTGATCACGCTGGTGGCGGCGCTCGCCCTGGTGCTGCTGATGCTGTCGGTGATCCCGTCTTTGATCAGCCAGACAACCGCGCTGGTGAATTCTGCCCCCGATATCGCGCAGCACCTGCAAGCCTTTCTGATCGAGAAATTTCCGGCGCTGACCGATTCCACCTCGGCCATCCGGCAGACGCTGGCGGAAATTGGTGTGGCGGTGCAGGCCAAGGGCGCAAGTTTGGCGCAAGGTGTGCTGACCACGGCGCTAAGTCTGCTGTCGGCGGTGTTGTTCATTGTGGTGGTGCCGGTGGTGGCGTTTTACATGCTGCTGGACTGGGACCATATGATGGAACGCGTTGACCAGATGCTGCCGCGCGATTATGCGCCGGTGGTGCGGCGCTTGGCGACAGAGATAAACGCGGTGCTGGCGGCTTTCGTGCGCGGGCAGTTGACGGTCTGCATGTTGCAGGGCACGTTTTATTCGGTGGCGCTGATGCTGACAGGCTTGCAGTTTGGCCTGCTGGTGGGGGCGATTGCCGGGGCGTTCACCTTCATTCCCTATGTCGGGGTGTTGGTGGGCGGTGGTTTGGCGATTGGCTTGGCGCTGTTTCAGTTTTGGGGCGATTGGCTGTCGATCGGCATTGTGGCGGCGATCTTTGCGATTGGCCAGTTTCTGGAAGGCAATGTGCTGACGCCGAAACTGGTGGGCAAATCGGTGGGTCTGCATCCGGTCTGGCTGATGTTCGCGCTGTCGGTGTTCGGATCGTTGTTTGGCTTTGTCGGCATGTTGATCGCGGTGCCGATGGCGGCGGCGATTGGCGTGTTGACGCGGTTTGCCTTGGCGCAATACCAGGCCAGCCTGCTGTATCAAGGCGTTGCGGGACGCATCGTGGAAGACGAGGATCATGCGTGAGCTTGCAACTGGCGTTTGATCTGCCGCCGGTATCGGCGTTTCGGCGGGAAGATTTCTTCCCATCGGTGGCCAATGCCGAAGCTTTGGCCAGCATTGAGGCGTGGCAGACCTGGCCCTTGGGAAAGATGATTCTGGTTGGCCCCGAAGGCGCGGGCAAGACGCATCTGGCGCATCTTTGGGCCGAGATGGCGGGGGCGGTGATTGTCGATGCCGCCGCCTTGCCAGAGCGTGATTTGCCCAGTCTGGCTGCCTATGCGGCGGTTTGCGTTGAAAATGCCGACCGCATCGGCGGCGACCGTGCGGCGGAAACCGCGCTTTTTCACTTGCACAACCTGTTGGCCGGGGCGCAGCCGGGGCAGGGCGGGCGGCTTTTGGTCACGGCCGCAAGCCCGCCGCGCGACTGGGGGCTGGATCTGGCCGACCTGAAAAGCCGGATGCAGGGCACCGCGCTGACCGCGTTGCAGGCACCCGACGATGCGCTGCTGTCGGTGGTGCTGGTCAAGCTGTTCAACGACCGCCAGATTGCGGTGCCTGCCAACCTGATCCCGTATCTGGCGCAACGCATTGATCGGTCTTTTGCCGCCGCGCGCGAAGTGGTGGGGTTTTTGGACGCCATCGCTTTGGCCCGTGGCCGCCCCGTCACCCGCGCTTTGGCTGCCGAGATTCTGGACAGAACGGGCGCACAGTGAAACAGTGTCACCTTGTCGTTACATTTCTTGCACATAAGCCGAAGCCATGACCCAAGCTGACTTTCTGAAAGCGCCGTTCCCCGCAGCGGTTGATGTGCCCGAGTCCGATATTGTCGGCCCACGGCGGTTCTTTAACCGCGAACTGTCGTGGCTGGCGTTTAACTGGCGCGTGCTGGACGAGGCGTCTAACCCCAATGTGCCCTTGCTGGAACGGCTGCGGTTCTTGTCGATTTCGGCGACCAACCTTGACGAATTCTACACGGTGCGGGTGGCAGGCTTGCGGGCTTTGGTGCGCACCAAGAACGCGACCCCGTCAGAAGATGGCCGCAGCCCCGCCGAACAGTTGACGCTGATCAACGCCAATGCGCGCCGATTGATGCACACCCAGCAAGCAGTGTTCAACAAGCTGAAAAAGCTGATGGAAACCGAAGGCATCACCTTGCTGACGCGGTCCAAGCTGACGGCGCGGGATCTGAAGTTTCTGGAAGATCACTTTTTGAACAAGGTGTTTCCGGTGTTGTCGCCCTTGGCGATTGACCCGGCGCACCCGTTTCCGTTCATCCCCAACACCGGCTTTTCGCTGGCGTTGGAGTTGGAGCGGGAAACCGATCACCGCACGTTGAAGGCGCTGCTGCCGATTCCGCAGCAGATTGCCCGCTTTGTGCGGCTGCCGGGCAAAGAGGGCGAATATCGGTTCTTGCCGCTGGAAGAACTGCTGCTGCTGCATCTGGATATGCTGTTTCCTGGCTATACCGACCGCGGTCATTGCCTGTTCCGGGTGCTACGTGACAGTGATCTTGAGGTCGAAGACGAGGCCGAAGATCTGGTGCGAGAATTTGAAACCGCCCTGAAGCGGCGGCGGCGTGGCGAGGTGATCCGGCTAAAGCTGTCATCGGGCGCGCCTGCCGAATTGCGCGCGCTGATCATGGAAGAACTGGGCGTCACCGGCGACGAAATGGTCGAGGTGCGCGGGCTTCTGGGCGTGGCAGATTTGAAAGAGCTTGTGCTGTCTAGCCGGCCCGATCTGCTGTGGCCGCCGTTTACGCCGCGCGTGCCCGAACGGGTGCAGGACCACGAAGGCGATCTGTTCGCGGCGATCAAGCAGAAGGATATTCTGCTGCATCACCCCTATGAAACCTTTGATCTGGTTATCAACTTTCTGGAACAAGCGGCGCGCGACCCCAACGTCTTGGCGATCAAGCAGACCTTGTATCGCACGTCATGGGATAGCCCCGTGGTGTCGGCGCTGTGCGAAGCGGCCGAGGCGGGCAAGTCGGTTACGGCGCTGGTTGAATTGAAAGCCCGTTTCGACGAGGCCGCGAATATCCGGCAAAGTCGGCGGCTTGAACGCGCGGGCGCGCATGTGGTGTATGGGTTTATCCACTATAAAACCCATGCCAAAATCTCGACCGTGGTGCGGCGCGAAGGCGACCAACTGGTCACCTATACCCATTATGGCACCGGTAACTATCACCCGATCACCGCCAAGGTTTACACCGACCTTAGCTTTTTCACCTGTGATGCGGCGCTGGGGCGCGATGCGACGCGGGTGTTCAACTATCTGTCGGGCTATGTGCAGCCGCAGGGGCTGGAAAACCTTGCGATTTCGCCAATCACCCTGAAACCAAAGTTGCTGGCGCTGATCGCAGCCGAGGCCGATCACGCCCGCGCGGGCCGCCCCGCCGAAATCTGGGTCAAGCTGAACAGCCTGATCGAACCCGATGTGATCGACGCGCTTTATGCCGCATCGCAGGCCGGGGTGCAGATCAGCCTCGTGGTGCGCGGGATTTGCGGATTGCGCCCCGGTATCAAGGGTCTGTCAGAAAATATCCGGGTAAAATCCATCGTCGGGCGGTTCTTGGAACACAGCCGGATCATGTGTTTTGGCGCCGGCCATGGCCTGCCGTCGAAAGAGGCGAAGGTGTTCATCTCTTCCGCCGACTGGATGGGGCGTAACCTGACGCGTCGGGTGGAAACCTTGGTTGAAATTCACAACCCCACCGTCAAAGCCCAGATTACCGGCCAGATCATGGCGGCAAATCTGGCGGACGAAGAACAATCTTGGGTGTTGCAAGCCAATGGCACCTACAAACGCGACCTTTCGCCGGTAGACGGCGCCGCGTTCAACTGCCACCGTTTCTTTATGGAGAATCCTTCGCTGTCTGGCCGTGGCACGGCCGGGGCGAAAGATGTCCAGAAACTCGCCTGACTGGAGGACAGCATGTCCGAGCATGACCACGACGACGACCACGGGCCGTTTGGCCGCCCGCTGTTTGATGACCCGTCCGCCCGCGCCCTTAGCCGGGTCGGAGTAGTGGACGTGGGGTCGAACTCTGTCCGCATGGTGGTGTTTGATGGCGCAGCGCGCAGCCCAGCCTATTTCTACAACGAAAAGATCATGTGTGGTCTGGGTAAGGGGCTTGCCGAAACCGGCCGTCTGAACCCCGAAGGCCGTAAGCGCGCATTGACGGCGCTGAAGCGGTTTTCGTTGCTGGCCAAAGGCATGGGCATTGAAACGCTCACCGTTGTGGCCACCGCCGCCGCGCGTGAAGCCAGCGATGGTCCGGCGTTTCAGGCCGAAGTGCTGCAGGCAACCGGGCTGAAAATCTGGGTGGTCGACGGCGACGAAGAGGCGCGGCTTTCGGCGCAGGGCGTGTTGCTGGGCTGGCCAGAGGCCAAGGGCGTCGTCTGCGATATGGGCGGCAACTCGATGGAGTTGGCGATGATTGGCGGCGGCAAGATTGGCAAACGCGTGTCCACGCCGCTGGGGCCGTTCCGGTTGCTGCAGGTTTCGGCAGACCCGAAGAAACGTGCGGCACATATCGACAAGATCCTGAAGGCCTGTCAGGCCGAACTGAAATCCGAAGGCGAACGGATTTATCTGGTGGGTGGGTCTTGGCGGGTGATCGCGCGTCTGGATATGGAACGCCGGAACTATCCGCTGACCGTTTTGCACGAATATCGTATGACGCCCAAGGGCTTGCTGGACACGCTGGATTGGATCGCTGCTAGCGATCTGGCGGTGCTGCGCGCCCGCACCGGCACGTCGGTGGAGCGCATGGAACTGGTGCCGCTGGCCTGCGAAGTGATGCGCGAACTGATCAAGATGCTGAAACCGTCAGAAATCGACGTGTCGGCCTATGGCATCCGCGAGGGTATGCTGTACGAACAGATGCCCGAACGGCTGCGCGCCCGCGACCCGCTGATCGAAGCGGCGCGGATGGCGGAAAAAACCTCGGCGCGGATGCCGGGGTTTGGCAAGAAGCTTTACGAATTTCTGGAACCGCTGTTTCCCACCGCAACGCCGGATCGGGTGCGGTTGATCAAAGCGGCATGCCTGTTGCACGACACCACATGGCGCGCGCACCCCGACTATCGTGCCGAGGCGTGCTTTGATAACGCAACGCGGGCCAACCTTGGCGGGTTGGATCATCCGGGGCGGGTGTTTCTGGGGCTGGCGCTGTTGCACCGCTATAAAAACAGCCGCGCCGGGTCGCGGTTGGAACCGATGTTCCGGCTGCTGAATGATGACGAGTTGCAAGAGGCCGAGGTGCTGGGCAAGGCCATGCGCTTTGGGGCGATGTTTGCGGTGGGCGATCCGGCGAAGGCGGGCAGGCTGGTGTGGTCGCCGAAGAAAAAGCTGCTGGAACTGAACCTGACGGACGAAGGCAGAGGCCTGTTTGGCGAGGTGGCGGAAGCGCGTTTTGTGTCACTGGCGCTTTCGTTGAAGGCGGTGGCAAAGATTGGCGTGATGGCATGATGCTGCGTTTCGATCATATCGCGATTTCGGCTGAAACCTTGGCTGACGGTGTCGCTATGGTCGAAGAGCGTCTGGGTGTGT
>JAHEDL010000009.1 GCA_024641255.1 Pseudorhodobacter sp. | reverse complement strand
GAGCGTCAGATTGCGTCAAAAACCAGTTCGACCCTTGCGGGGCGGGATGTGTTGCGGCGGCAAATTACATTGGCACAGCAAGAGCTTGCCAAGTCGGAAGATTTGCTGAACAGCTTTATCGAAGATAACCTTGGCCAGCTTGAGGCGGAAAGCGGCAACGCATCGGTCGCAGATTTGCGCAACCAGTTGGAAAAGGCGAAATCTGATCAGCGCGAAAGCTCTGGCATTCTGACAAGCGCCGAAACGGCGATTGGCAACGGCGAATGGGATAAGGCGGCGGCGACCTTGGGCGATGCGGCTTTGGCCGAACTTGCCAAGCAACGCGCCGAACTTGCGCAACAGCTAAGCGCCGAGGCGCAGGGGTCTGCGGCGTTCAACGATGTGAAAGAAAAGCTGGCGCAGATCGACACCGATCTTGCGGCGCAATCCAGCCAATCACTGGGGGCGCTGCAATCAGAGGTGGCGACGATCGGCAAGCGCGAAAGCCAAGCCCGCGATCAGTTGCGCACGACGCTGCTGCAATCGGACCTGTCGTCGCAAACGCTGGCCGGGCTGTATAGTCTGCAGCAAAGCGCCACGATTGCGCGCAACCAATACCAGCAATTGCTGTCGCGCGAACAAGATCTGGGCGCGATGGCAAACCTGCAAATCGCCGACGCGCGCGTGGTATCAGAGGCGTTGGCGCCATCGACCCCGGCGTTTCCGAACAAGAAGCTGACCTTGGCGTTGGCGATTGTGGCGGCGCTTGGCATTGGCGTTGGCTTGGCGTTCTTGAACGAATATTACATTGGCGGCGTGACGTCGGCCAGCCAGCTAAGCAACGTGTTGCAAGCCAAGGTGCCGGTTGCGATTCCCAGTTTGGTGCTGTCGGCAGATGATATTGTTTTCGCAGACCAAATCGTGACAGCGCCGCTTTCGGTTTATGCCGAAACCTTCCGCAAATTACGCTCAACCGTGGATAACAGTCTTGCGCAGTTGCGTGGCGAACAGTTCCGCACCTCGGGCGATAGCACGAACAGTCATGGCGCGGTGATTCTGGTGTGCTCGGCGCTGCCTGCCGAAGGTAAAACCACCTCGTCGCTGGCGCTGGCGCGCACCTATGCGATGTCGGGGATGAAAACCCTGCTGATCGAGGTCGATTTGCGCAAGCCTGCGCTGTCGCGCTATTCCGGGGTAGAAAGCCAGGTTGGCTTGCTGGAGTATTTGCGCACCGACAAGGTGGACGCTGATCGCAGCATCGAAACAATTTTCGACCCGTTGTCGGATATGGCGATGATCACTGCGGGCGGGCGGAGCAACCTGCCCACCGACCAGATGATCAACAGCCGCGCGTTCCGGTCTTTGCTGGAGATCGCGTGCAAGACCTATGACGTGGTGGTTCTGGATAGTCCGCCGGTTCTGCCGGTGGTGGATACGCGCTATCTGGCGCAATATGCCGATGTGGTGGTGCAGGTGGTGCGTTATGCCAGCACAACCCAAGGCGAGGTGCGCGAAGCCGCGAACCTGCTGCGGGAAATGATGCGGCCGGGCGTGCAATTGGTTGGCGCGCTCAGCCACGAGCAGCACCATTCCAAGGGCAGCGGCTATTACGGCGGCAAATACGCGGGCTATTACGGCGAAGGCGAATAAGCTAGGGCAACAAGGCAGGCGGATTTTTCGGCGCTGTTCGTGCGGTTGCAAGGGTATTCGCAACTTATCGCTTGGCTGTTGCAGAGGATGGCTATAGGCCAGCCGATCTTGGCTTGACCCCTGTTGCTGCGTGAACGAGGCAAGCGACTTGCAATCAGGCCACTTCCGTGTCACGCGGCGGCCGAAAAACCGTGAAAGCTGCGCCCCATGCCGACGATATCGCCTGTTATGAAAATCGCTATCGGGAGCATTCTGGTTGGGCTTGTTGTTCTTGCCTTGAAGAGTCTGGCCTGGTGGATGACCGGGTCTATCGCGCTGTTGTCGGACGCGCTGGAAAGTACGGTAAACGTGGCAACGGCGATTGCGGCGGCGATTGCTATTCGCGTTGCCGCGCAGCCAGCGGATGCCAACCACCCTTATGGCCACCATAAGGCGGAATTCTTCAGCGCGGTGCTGGAAGGCGTGATGATTATCATCGCGGCGCTGCTGATCATGCGCGAAGCCTATCACGGCTTTCAGGACCCGCGGGTTTTGGATGCGCCGCTTTCGGGGCTGTTGGTGAACGGCGCGGCCAGCGTGATCAACGCGATCTGGTGCTGGACGCTGATTTCACAGGGGCGCAAACGCCGTTCGCCGGCCTTGGTGGCAGACGGGCACCACCTGCTGTCGGATGTGATTTCTTCGGTCGGGGTGACGTTTGGCGTGCTGATCGCGATTGTCTCGGGGTGGGCTATGCTTGACCCGCTGATGGCGGGGCTGGTTGCCATCAATATCTTGTGGTCGGGCTGGCATGTGATGCGCGAATCCTTGAGCGGGTTGTTGGATGAAGCGATCCCCGAGGCGATGCTGATCAAAGTGCGAGAGATCATTTCGCAAGAAGCATCCGGTGCTGTCGAAGCCCATGATCTGCGCACCCGGCATGCCGGGCAGGCGACGTTTATCGAATTTCATTTGGTGGTGCCGGGTGAACAGACCGTGTCGGAAGCGCATGAAATCTGCGACCGGATCGAGGCGGCGTTGAAGGCCGTGGTCAAGGATTGCATCGTGACCATTCATGTTGAACCGGAGCACAAGGCCAAACATACCGGCATCGTGGTGCTATAGGCGCGATCAGAACAGCACGTCATCCAAGGTGGCGGGGGCGATTTCTTCGGCCACCGTTATGGGTTTGCCAAGCAGGGCGTTGTGAATTTCACGCTCGCGTCGCATCGAATAGCTGTCGTAAATCGACTGTAGCGCTGCCGTGTTTTCCAAATCGCCATGGTGGCGTTTGGCAAGCGTGGCCGATAGCGCCGATACCTCGCCAAGCAAGGTTGCAAACTGCGCCAAATCCGGCCCGCACTGCCCCAACAGTCTGGTTTGCGCGATAACCAGATTAGCCACTTCTTGGCTGGAGGCTGCAAGATTGGCGTCGGCGGTTTCAATATTTGACAGGGCCTGCGCGCAATCCGCCAAGGCCTTTTCAAGTTCGATGGTGGTTGCAAGCATACGCTGCGCCGATTCGTCGCCGTGCATTTGCGAAATAATGGTGACGGCCGCTTTGCAGTCATCAATCCGGTTGCGGCACAGCCGGGCGGTTTCCATGACGGAGGTGGACAGCACGTTAAATGCCGCCTGCGCCTCGCCGACGCGCGAGGTTTTTACCCGTGCGTTGACGGCGGCAAGGTCAATAACAAGGCTAAGTTCCAGCAAGGATAGCAAGCTAGCCTCGGCCGCGCGTGCTTGCGCCACCATGTCAGCCACCGTCTCGGTCGACCGTTGGATCACCGGGCGGGCGGAAGTATGGGCCTGCATTATGCGGGCCAGCGCATCGCGCAGCACCGCCAGCGTATCTTTGGCGATGGTGCCTTCGCGCTGAAACACCTGACTGGCGCGGTCGGCAAGGCCGTTAAGGCGCGCAAACACGTTGCGCAGTTGTGTCACAACCTGATGGCCATCATCGGCCAAACCCTTGAGTTGCGCCGCAGCAATTGCAAACACCGGTGTTCCCAACGCATCGGTTTGCCGCAACATTGCATCTATGTGTTGCAGCCGTTGCGCCCAAAAATCCGAAAACTGAAAGGCGTTGATTAGTTCGCTGGTTTCGCCATGCGCCTCACCGGCAAAGCGGGTCGCGCCGTCGCGGATGCGGGTTTTCGCGGCGGTCATCGCCGGACGCATGGTTTCAAGCGGCGCCATTGCGTCGGCAAGATGGGCCTGCGATTGCCGCAGCGTGGTCGCGGCCTGCGCCGATGTGGTCTGCGCCGCCGCTTGGCTGCGGGTCAGACCTTTGACAGCGTCTTGAACTTTGTGCACCGAGCCTTGAATCATTTCGGGCACGGCGCGGATTTCTTCGACAAAGTCATTCATGCCATCGGTGCCCGACTCGGCCACGCGAATGGCGGTCAGCGACGCAATAAGCCGAAACTGCTTTACCTGCTGTTCCAGCGACCGCAGCGCATAGCCAGAGCGCGCCAGCTGTTCCAAGGCATCTGTGTTGACGGCTTCGCTGCCCCAACCATCAAGTTGGTCGCAGATGCTTAGCAAAAGTTCGGCGATCTGTTTAAAATCAAGGCCATCGGCCTGACCAGCGCCCACGTTGGCCAAGGCAAAGAACGTACCCGAAACGGCAGCAAGCAGATCGCGCAACTGCGCAAGACGATCAGAAAGCCCGCCCAGCACATCAATGCCAGCTTGCCGCAGCGATGTTACCAAGGTTGCCGATTGCTGCCCCACACCTAACACCTCTTTCCCCGACCCGTCCAAAGGCTGCCAAACTGTGCACCCCTTAGAGTTTGTTGGTGACAAAAAAACATGAAGATTTTGCTAATCGATTTAGCGGCGAAAGCATTTTGGATCGGCTTTGAATTTCGGCGCATGGGCGCAAAAGTGGCGAAATTCAAATGCTGATATTGCTTCTATAAATTTAGCGCAGCCTTCGCTGGATCATATTGTTCGACATAAACGCAGTGCTTTTGCAGGAGCGAACATGACCGAAGATATGCTTCATGTGGTGGAGTGGCATAACGGCGAAAAGGATTATTCGCCGTTTTCCGACGCCGAAATGTCGCGGCGGCAGGACGCATTGCGCAGGTGGATGGCAGAGCAAGGGGTTGATGCTGCGCTTTTAACGTCGTTGCAGTGCATCAATTACTATTCGGGTTGGCTCTATTGTTCGTTTGGCCGCAAATACGGCATGGTTATTAGCGAAATGGCTGCCACGACAATCTCTGCCGGAATTGACGGCGGGCAGCCGTGGCGGCGCAGTTTTGGTGGCAATATCACCTACACCGATTGGCGGCGGGACAATTTTTATCGGGCGGTGCGGCAGTTGACCCCAGGTGTCAAACGGCTGGCGATAGAGTTTGATCATGTTTCGATAGAGCTGCGGCAGAACCTTGAGGCCGCGCTGCCGGGGGTAGAGTTTGTTGATGTTGGCAAGGCGTCAATGTGGATGCGGACGATAAAATCTTTGGAAGAACAGATACTTATCCGTGAAGGTGCCCGTATTTGTGACATTGGAGGGGCGGCCGCGGTTGCAGCGGTAGGGGCTGGGGTGCCAGAGCATGAGGTGGCGCTGGCCGCGACTGCGGCGATGGTGCGTGAAATTGCCAACGCCTTCCCTTTTGTGGAATTGATGGACAGTTGGACTTGGTTTCAATCGGGGATCAATACTGATGGCGCGCATAACCCTGTCACCAACAAGCGGATTAAATCGGGCGATATTTTATCGCTGAACTGTTTTCCGATGATCTTTGGCTATTACACCGCGCTTGAACGCACGTTGTTTTGCGAAAGCGTTGACGAGGCAAGCCTGCGCATTTGGGAAAAGAATGTTGCCGTGCATCGGCGGGGATTAGAGTTGATTAAGCCCGGTGCGCGCTGCAATGAAATCGCGCAAGAGTTGAACGATATGTATCGCCAATGGGATTTGCTGAAATATCGCAGCTTTGGTTATGGCCATTCATTTGGGGTGCTGAGCCACTATTACGGCCGCGAGGCGGGTGTAGAGCTGCGCGAAGATGTTGATACCAAGTTGCAACCGGGGATGGTGGTTTCGATGGAGCCGATGGTGATGCTTCCGCTTGGTGTGGCTGGCGCCGGTGGCTACCGCGAACACGACATTCTTATTGTGACCGAAACTGGCGCCGAGAATATTACCGGCTTTCCGTTGGGGCCCGACCATAATGTACTGCGGGGCTGACGGTGCGGCCGGGATTGCGTGGTGAAACTGCAAACGGGGGCTTGCGATGCCCCCGTTTTGGTCTGTGTTACGCTGCGAACAGGCGATCAGCCAAACTCGGCGACCAAAGCCTTGACGATGCCTGCGGTACAAACCTGCAACAGGATTTGACCCTTTTCAGCCGAGGCTTCTTTGGGCGACGACAGGGTGCCGCTGGGCGGAGTCCAATCGGGTTTGACTGGGTAGACATCATAGGGCGGGAAGGTCGCCGGGGCGACATCGACCGCCGCGTGCAGATGCACCAGCGCAGGGTGCAGCGCCAGCATCAGCGAGGTTTCCAGCACACCGCCATGCTCAAGCTCCCACCCCGGAAAGCCGTTGGGGTAAAGCTGTGCCAAGGCCTCTGGCCCGACAAAATCCCAGTAGGACAGCACGACGATTTTAACATCCGTTACGCCATCCCAACGCAGTTCGCGCAAAGCCAAATCAATGGCTTCGATGATGAACCACGAGTTTTCGAAGTGGCCATTCACCAAGCAAATCTTGCGCACACCGTGGCGGGCAAATTCCTTGATCACATCGCGCAGGGCGGCAACCAAAGTGGCGCCATCAAGGCTGGTGGTGCCGGGCAGATGGTTTCCGCCGCCCGACTTCTGGTGCGATTTGTAGCCATAGGTGAAGGCGGGCGCGACCAGACCGCCGACCTCGATCGCGGCACGGCGGGCGAATTCTGTCGGCAACAGCACATCTACATGCAGGGGCATGTGGTGGCCGTGCTGCTCCATCGAGCCCAAGGGAATAAGAATGGGCGTGGTGCCGTTTTTGACGGCCGCGTCATATG
Organism: Pseudorhodobacter sp.; assembly: GCA_024641255.1. GTDB lineage: Bacteria > Pseudomonadota > Alphaproteobacteria > Rhodobacterales > Rhodobacteraceae > Cypionkella. The sequence continues at coordinate 1,834 of JAHEDL010000009.1, read as the reverse complement.
CCGGCCAGGTCATTTCGGAGGCAAAGGCGGTGGTCGCTTGCATGTCAAACCCTCTGACGTTCTGTGTCAGGGCAAGGTAGGGTGTAGACTGGTTGCAAGAACAATAGATAGTAACAATCCCTGAATTGTGGAGCCAAATGGATGGCCAGCATTACCAATCTTCCGACCGATTTGCTGCGCACCTTTGTTGCGGTGGTGGAATTGGGCGGACATTCGAAAGCGGGCGCGGTGCTTGGGCGCAGCCAGCCGGCAATTTCCTTGCAGATACAGCGGTTGGAAGAATTGGTGCGCGCGCCGCTTTTGGCGCAGGAAGGGCGCAGCATTTTACCAACGCGGGCGGGGGAATCCTTGCTAAGCTATGCGCGGGAAATGCTGCGGATCAACGACGAAGCGGTCAGCTATTTCCACCGGTCGGCAAAAACCGGAGTGCTGCGGATTGGCTTGCCAACCGATTATGCGGTGGCGTTTTTGCAAGGCGCGTTGACGCGCTTTATTGCGCAAAATCCGCAGACAGAACTGGAGATTCACTGCGATCTTAGCCGCGAGTTGCATCAGCATTTGCGCGCGGATGAGCTGGATATCATTGTGGCGATGATGCCCAGCGTAAGGATGCCGTATTTGTCGCGGGCCTGGACGGAACAGCCAATTTGGGCGGCGGCAGAGGGCTTTCATCTGGATCATGTGCGGCCTGTGCCGTTGGGTGCGCACCCCGAAGGCTGTGATTATCGCATGCGGATGATTCAGGCGCTTGATGCGGTCGAACGGCGTTGGCGGATTGTTTATAGCGGGCCGGGGATTTCGGGTTTGCAAAACGCGGTTTTGAATGGGCTTTGCATTTCGGCGCTGACGCAGGCCACGCTGTTGCCCGGTATGCGGGTGATGGGCGAAGTGGATGGGTTGCCGGCGTTGGACGTGTTACGCGTTGGTTTGTTTTACAAACATCCCCGCATGTCGCCCGCCGGCCTGCAATTGGTCAGCGAGTTGGTGGCCAATTTGGATTCAGTTGGCGTCGGGGTAAGCCCGTCGCTGTAGGGTGCAGGCATTACTGCCGCAAATCCTTCGATTTTAAGAACCGATTTCGTTGCTGCGACCCGGTGGCCTAGCGTTGTTTGCATAGGAAACAACCAAAGAAACCACCAGGGAGACTGCAATGAAGCAACCTTTTGGCCCCCATGCCAATATCAGCCGCCGCACCTTGCTTTCGACCGGTATCGCGGCGTTGGCAACGCCGATGCTGGCCCGCCGCGCCTTTGCGGCGCCGACCGAATTGACGATGCTGGCGTGGTATGGTCACGCAGAGCCGGATGTCGTCGCCGAATTTGAGGCGGAAAATAACGTCAAATTCGTGCCGAAATATTATACAGGTGGCGACAATATGTTGGGTTTGATTTCGCAATCGGATCCTGGGACTTACGACGTTATTTTGTCGGACGCCGAATATGTGCAGCAGCTTAATGCCGCTGGATACATTGAAGAATTGGACCCCGCGGATTATAATTTCGCCGACTATTTCCCCGAATTTCAGCAGTTTCCCGGTCACTGGCAGGATGGAAAACTGTATTCGGTTCTAACTCGATTTGGGTTTCTTGGCGTTTCCTATAATACCGATGCGCTGACCGAAGCCGAGGCTGCGTCTTACGACGTGTATTGGAACGAAAAGCTGAAGGGCAAGGTCGGGCATTTCGATTGGCATTTGCCGAATTTGGGTCAGATGAGTTTGGCTTCGGGTAATGCTACCCCATACGATATTGATGCTGCGGCCTGGCAGGAAGTGCAGGCCAAAACCCTTGGCTTGCGGTCGCAGGTCGGCGGATTTTTTGATTACGGCGGGACG
>JAHEDL010000008.1 GCA_024641255.1 Pseudorhodobacter sp. | reverse complement strand
GATCTCGCCGGCGGTCGCATCGCGGTCGAGGCTGGCGTGATTCTGGCGCGGCTGCATGACGCCTTAGACGGCACGGGCCAGATGTTTCCGCTGCATCTGGGGGCCGAAGGCTCGACCCAGATCGGCGGGCTGATCGGCACCAATGCGGGCGGCAGTCAGGCCTTTCGCTATGGTATGATGCAGGATCTGGTACTGGGGCTAGAGGTGGTCTTGCCCGATGGCGCGGTTTGGGATGGCCTGCGCGGGGTACAAAAGGACAACGCGGGCTATCAGTTGCGAAAGCTGTTCTGCGGCGCCGAAGGGACTTTGGGCGTGGTGACACGGGCCGTTCTGCGCCTGCATGCCGCGCCTCGCCAAAGGGTGACGGCCCTGCTGGCCCTGCCATCCTTCGAGGCGGCGGTGGAATTTGGCGCAGATATCCGTGCCGAAGCGGGCGAATTCGTGCAGGCGATGGAGTTCTTTTCGGAAACCGGACTGGGCCTTGCCCTGCACTACGTATCGGGTCTGACTTGGCCGCTGGAAAGTCGCGCTGCCGCTTATCTGCTGCTGGAACTGGGGTCAGGCTCGGCGCGGGTGCCGCTGGATGACATCATGTCGGCGCTTCTGGAACAGGGGATCGAGCAGGGCCGCATCATCGATGGCGCGCTGGCCGCGTCCGAGGCACAGCGCGCCGCCTTCTGGCGCTTGCGCGAGGAACAGCCTGAGGGGCAGCGTCTGGCAGGCCCGCAGTTGAAGCATGACATTTCGGTGCCGCCCGCCCTTATCGCCGCGTTCGTGGCCGAGGCTGCTAAGGTTTGCGAAGGCTTGGTGCCCGATGTGCGGATCAATCCCTTTGGCCATCTGGGTGATGGCAACATCCACTACAACTTGACACCGCCGCAGGGTGCGGCGGGGTTTGGCGGGCGCGATGCCGAACTGGCGCTGGCGCTGGCACGGCTTACCACCACGATGGGCGGAAGTTTCGCGGCAGAACATGGGCTTGGCCGATCAAAGGTCGCGCTGGCCGATGCCTTGCGTTCGCCGGTGGAACGCCAGTTGCAGCGCGTTATCAAACAGGCAGTCGACCCTGCCGGAGTGATGAATCCGGGTGTTATTCTTAACGCCACAGACAAGAATAACTTGTCTATTTGAGGAATTTCTTGATTTTTGCCGCAAGCATTGCGTGGCAAAAAGAGGGTCAAACAAGGACGGATTGCAAAGATGCGGAACGGTGGTCAGCTATTGGTGGAAAGCCTTGTGTCGCTTGGCGCGCGCAAGGGGTTTGGCGTGCCGGGCGAAAGCTATCTTGCGGTTCTGGATGCGCTGCACGACACGCAAGGCCGGCTTGATTTTGTGCTGTGCCGGAACGAGGGCGGTGCGGCCTTCATGGCGGCGGCATGGGGCAAGCTGATGGGGCAGCCTGGGCTGTGCTTTGTGACCCGTGGGCCGGGCGTGACGAATGCCTCGATCGGCATTCACACAGCGATGCAGGATTCCGTTCCGATGATCATCTTCGTCGGTCAGGTCGGCACCGACATGAAGGGCCGCGAGGCGTTTCAGGAAATCGACTATCGCGCCGTGTTCGGCACGATGGCCAAATGGGCAACCGAGATTGACGATGTGGGGCGCATTCCGGAAATCCTTGCCCGTGCTTGGGTGACGGCCACGACGGGCCGCCCCGGCCCTGTGGTGATCGCGCTTCCCGAAGACATGCTGACCAGCCTGACCGATGCCGCGCCGCTGACCGGCCCTGCGCGCATTGCCGAAGCCGCCCCCGATGCCGCCACGGTGGCCGATGCGCTTGGGCTGCTGCAAGGCGCGCAGCGCCCGCTGATCCTGATTGGCGGTTGCAACTGGACCGAAGCGGGCCAAATCGCCCTGCAAAGCTTTGCCGAAGCCAGCGACATTCCGGTGGTTGCGGCCTTCCGCTATCAGGACCAGTTCGACAACCACTCGCCGGTTTACGCCGGCGAGGCGGGGGTGGGGATGCCCGCCCATGTCAAGCGCCTGATCCGTGAGGCGGATGTGATCCTTGCGATCAACACCCGCTTTGGCGAGATGACGACCGACGGTTATACGCTGCTGTCGGTGCCGGTGCCGAGCCAAACGCTGATCCATGTGCATGGGTCAGACCGCGAGATTGGCAAGGTCTATCAACCTGCGCTTGGCATTCAGGCTGGTCCCAATGCCTTTGCCGCCAGCCTGCGCCCGGTTTCCGGCGCTTGGGCCGCATGGCGGGCGCAGGCACGGGCCGAGTGGGAGGCAGGCTTCGATCTGCCGCCGCAACCCTCGCCGGTGGATATGGGTCTGGTCAGCGCGCATCTGCGCGAGATTCTGCCCGAGGATGCCATTCTGACCAATGGCGCGGGGAATTTCACCGTCTGGCCAAACAAATTTTATAAATTCGGCCGCAAGGCGCGGCTTCTGGCGCCGCAGTCGGGGGCGATGGGCTATGGCGTGCCTGCGGCGGTGGCGGCCAAGGTGGCCTTTCCGGATCGCACCGTGGTCTGCTTTGCAGGTGACGGGGATTTCCAGATGAATTGTCAGGAACTTGGCACCGCGATGCAGGCAGGCGCGCAGCCGATCATCCTGATCCTGAACAACGGCATTTACGGCACCATCCGCGCCCATCAGGAGCGCAATTATCCCGCCCGCGTTTCCGGCACGACGCTGGAGAACCCCGATTTCACCGGTCTTGCCAAGGCCTATGGCTTTCACGCCGAGCGGGTCGAGCGGACCGAGGATTTCCCTGCCGCCTTTGCCCGCGCCCGTGCGTCGCGCACCGGTGCTGTGCTTGATCTGAATATCTCGCCCGAGGCGCTGACCCCACGCCAGACCCTTTCCCAGATGCGCGCGGCGGCACTTGCCGCAAAGGATGAGAAATGACCGTCCAAAGCCGTCCGCAAATCCGACTGGGTGCCGATATTGGTGGCACCTTCACCGATATCGCGCTGGAAGCCAAAGGCGCGATGTTTTCGACCAAGGTGCTGACCAATTACACCGCGCCCGAACAGGCGATTCTGGATGGAATGGATGTTGTGCTGGCAGAAGCGGGGCTGGGTTACCGCGACCTCGATATCGTGATCCACGGCACCACGCTTGCGACCAATGCCCTCATCGAACGGCGCGGGGCCAAGGTGGCTTTCATAACCACCGAAGGCTTTCGCGACGTGATCGAGATGCGGACCGAAAGCCGGTTCGACCAATATGACCTGAATCTGATCCTGCCCACGCCTTTGGTCCCGCGGGAAGATCGCTTTGCCGTCAAGGGTAGGATTGGCGCGCAAGGGCAGGAATTGCAGCCATTGGACGAAGCCGCCCTGCACGCCCTTGCCGACCGTATCGCGGCGGGCGGTTATGCCGCTGTGGCCATTGGGTTCATTCATTCCTACATGAACCCCGCGCATGAGGCCCGCGCCCGCGCGATCATCGCGGCCACGGTGACGCTGCCGATTTCGATTTCGTCGGCAGTCTCGCCGCAGATGCGCGAGTTTGAACGCTTCAACACTGTCTGCGCCAATGCCTATGTGCGCCCCCAGATGGCCGATTATCTGGGCCGCCTGCAAACCCGTCTGAAGGAAAAGGGTGCTGCCTGCCCGGTGTTTATGATCCATTCCGGCGGCGGGCTGATTTCTGTGGAAACGGCGTCGGAATTTCCGGTGCGGCTGGTGGAAAGCGGGCCGGCGGGCGGGGCGATCTTTGCCGCCGATGTAGCGCGGCGTTTCGGGCTGGAAACCGTGGTGAGCTATGACATGGGCGGCACCACCGCGAAGATCTGCCTGATCGAAGATTATCAACCCAAAACCGCCCGCACATTTGAGGTGGCGCGGTCAACCCGTTTCGCCAAGGGGTCGGGGATGCCGATCTCGATCCCTGTGATCGAGATGATCGAGATCGGGGCGGGCGGAGGGTCTATCGCTTGGGTCGACAGTCTGGGCCGTATTCAGACCGGACCGGAATCGGCGGCCTCGGAACCTGGACCGGCCTGTTATCAGCGCAGTGGTACGCGCCCGGCAATCACCGATGCCGATCTGGTTCTGGGCAAGATTGACCCTGACAATTTCGCAGGCGGCGCGATCCGGCTTTCGACCGACAGCGCGGCGGCGGCGATCACCCGCGATGTGGGGGCCAAGCTTAAACTGGCACCCTTGGCGGCGGCCTTTGGCATCTGCGAGGTGGTGGATGAAAATATGGCCAATGCCGCCCGGGTTCATGCGGTGGAAAACGGCAAGAATATTTCGGATAACATCATGGTGGCCTTTGGCGGCGCGGCCCCGCTGCACGCCGCCCGTCTGTGCGAAAAGCTGGGCATCGACCGCTGTCTGGTTCCGCCGGGGGCTGGCGTCGGGTCGGCCATCGGGTTTCTGAAAGCCCCCTTCGGCTATGAAGCGCTTGCGTCAAAGATCACCCGCCTTTCGGCCTTTGATCCGGCCGCAATCAACCTTCTGCTAGCCAACCTGAAATCCACCGCCGAAGGGTTTGTGCGTGCAGGCACCGAAGGCGACATCCGGCGCGAGATCACGGCCTTTATGCGCTATGTCGGTCAGGGCTGGGAAATTCCGGTGCCGCTGCCCGACCGCCCCTTCAGCGCGGGTGACGCCGAGGTGTTGAAGGCAGATTTCAAAGCCGCATATGCCCGCTTCTTTGGCCGCGCAATCGACGGGCTGGCCGATACCCAAGGCGGGCTTGAGATCGAGATTGTCACCTTCTCGGTTAAGGCGCAGGACGAACGTCCGCTGCCCGACCGCCATGCACTGACCTATGGCCATGCGCCGAAGGCCGCGATCAGCTTCCGTCCGGTCTTTGATCCCGCACGGGGCGAGGCGCTGCCCACCGCAATCGTGGAACGCGCCAGCCTGACGCTTGGCGACCGCATCGCCGGCCCCGTCGTGATCGTCGAACGGGAAACCTCGACGGTTGTTACCTCGCCGTTTGATGTCGTGATGCAGGGCGATGGCAGCTTGCTTTTGATCCGCAAGGAGATCGTGCAATGACTGATGCGACCTTTGAAATCCGTATGCAGGTGATGTGGAACCGGTTGATTTCGGTGGTGGAAGAACAGGCGATGACGCTGCTGAGGACCGCCTTTTCGACATCCGTGCGCGAGGCGGGCGATCTTTCGGCGGGCGTCTTTGACCCCGAAGGCCGGATGCTGGCGCAGGCGGTGACCGGCACGCCGGGCCATGTGAACACCATGGCCGAGGCGGTGTTGCATTTCATCGCGGAAATCGGGCGCGAGAATATGTTCGCGGGCGATACCTATGTGACGAATGATCCGTGGAAGGGCACGGGGCACCTGCATGACATCACCATGGTGTCGCCATCGTTCAAGGGCGATACGCTGGTTGGCTTTTTCGCTTGCACCGCGCATGTGGTCGATGTGGGCGGGCGTGGTTTCGGGGCCGATGGCAAATCTGTCTATGAAGAAGGCATCCAGATCCCGATCATGAAGTTCGCGGAACGCGGGGTGGTGAACGGTTTCCTTGTCCAGATGCTGCGCGCCAATGTGCGCGAGGCCAATCAGGTGGTGGGCGATTTCTATTCCTTGGCCGCCTGCAATGAGGTGGGCCATCGCCGTCTGATCGCCATGATGGATGAAATCAGGCTGGACACGCTTGACGATTTGGGCGCGTTCATTTTCAGCCGCACCGATACGGCGGTTAAAGCCCGCATTGCGGCGCTGCCGCGAGGGGCGTGGTCGAATACGCTGCTGACCGATGGCTATGATAGTCCGGTCAAGCTGGCCTGCACCGTCACGATTGGCGATACGGTGAATGTCGATTTCGCCGGGTCTGATCCGCAAAGCCGCTATGGCATCAACGTGCCGGTGATCTACACCAAGGCTTATGCGTCCTATGCGCTGAAATGTGTAGTGGCACCAGATATTCCGAACAACTGGGCCTCGCTTGAACCGTTCACGGTGTCGTCGCCGGTGAATATCCTGAACGCCGAACGCCCCGCGCCGGTGTCGGTGCGCCATGTGATCGGACATATGGTGCCGGATCTGGTGCTGGGCGCGCTGGCGCAGGCGTTGCCGGGGCGCGTATTGGCCGAAGGGGCGGCGGCGCTGTGGAACATTCATATGTCGGTGCGCCCTGTTGCGGGCCAATCGGGGCGGCGGGCCGAGATTTTGATGTTCAACTCGGGCGGTATGGGCGCACGGCCTGCCTTGGACGGGCTGTCGGCAACGGCTTTTCCGTCCGGCGTAATGACCATGCCGATCGAGGCTACCGAACAGACCGGCCCCGTGGTGATCTGGCGCAAGGAACTGCGGCCTGACTCTGGCGGCGACGGCCAGTATCGCGGCGGTCTGGGGCAGGAGATCGAGATCGAGCCGCTGCCCGGCCATGAATTCGACTTTTCGGCCATGTTCGACCGCGTGGGCCACGGCGCCAAGGGCCGCGATGGTGGCGGGGCGGGGGCGGCGGGTGTGGTCGCATTGGATGACGGCACCAAGTTTAACCCGAAGGGCTGGCAGCATGTGCCAGCCGGGCGGCGATTGAAGCTGTCGCTGCCCGGCGGCGGCGGTTATGGCGATCCGGCGCGGCGCGATCCACTGGCGCGGGCAAATGACATCTCGAAGGGCTATGTAAGCAAATGACCTATCTTGCCACCCGACTTGCAGCGGTGAAACCTTCGGCTTCGATGGCGGCTTCGATTGCCGCGAAAGCCCTCCGCGCCAAGGGTTTAGACGTGATCGACCTTGGTTTGGGAGAGCCGGATTTTCCGACCCCGCCACATATTGCCGAAGCGGCCTATGCGGCAGCGCTGCGCGGCGAAACGCTTTACACCGCCGCTGCGGGAACGCCTGCGCTGCGCGCCGCAATTGCCGCGAAGTTGTCCCGCGAGAATGGTTTGGATTATGTGCCGGACGAAATTGTCGTGGCCAACGGGGCCAAGCAGATCATCTTCAACGCGCTGATGGCGACGCTGAACGACGGTGACGAGGCGGTTCTGCCCGCGCCCTATTTCGTATCTTACCCCGAGATGGTCAAGCTTCTAGGTGGCGTTCCGGTGATGCCGGTTTGCGGGGCCGAAACCCATTTCCGCCTGACGCCCGCCGCGCTGGAGGCTGCTATCACACCGCGCACCAAATGGCTGTTTCTGAACATGCCCGGCAACCCGTCGGGCGCGGTTTATTCTGCGGCGGAATTGCAGGCGCTGGGTGAAGTGCTGGCGCGGCATCCGCAAGTGCTGATCCTGTCGGATGAAATCTACGAACATATCCTGTTCGATGGCCGCGACTTCGTCAGCTTTGGCAAGGCCTGCCCCGAACTGCGCGACCGCACGCTGATTGTGAACGGGGTTGCCAAGGCCTATGCTATGACGGGCTGGCGGGTGGGCTATGCCGCCGGTCCTGCGCCGCTGCTTAAGGCGATGAACACGGTGCAAAGCCAGTCTGTCACCTCGGTTGCAGCCCCCATGCAGGCGGCGGCGCTGGCGGCTTTGACGGGGCCGCAGGACTGTATCGCCAGCTTCCGCACCGCCTTTGAACGCCGCCGCGATCTGGTTGTAGCGGGAGTGGCAAAAATTCCGGGCCTGACCCTAACGCCGCCAGAAGGGGCCTTTTATGCCTATATCGGCTGCGCGGAGTTGATTGGAAAGGTCACGCCCGAAGGCAAGACGCTGATGAATGATACCGCCGTGGTGGACTATCTTTTGAACCATGCCCATGTCGGTTCGGTTCCCGGCGCGGCATATGGCGTGTCGCCGTTCTTCCGCATCTCGACCGCCACATCCGACGCCGTGCTGACCGAGGCGATCGCCCGCATCGGCCGCGCTGTTGCCAACCTGACGGTGGCCAAATGACACCGCGCTTTGACACCATTCTGATCACCGGTGCAGCGGGTCGGCTTGGCACCGAATTGCGCCGCGGCCTTGCGCCCTTGGCGCGTAAGCTGCGGCTGGCCGATGTGGTGCAGGTGCAGAACCTACGCCCGAACGAAGAGGCCCTGACCTTTGATCTGGCGGATGAGGCGGCGGTGCTGGCGGCCTGCGCGGGCGTGGATGCCATCGTGCATTTTGGGGGCGTGCCGTTGGAACGGTCGTGGGATAGCATCCTGAACGCTAATATCCGTGGTAGCTATCACATCTATGAGGGCGCGCGCAAAGCGGGCGTGCGCCGCGTGATCTATGCCTCGTCCGTCCATGCCATCGGCTATCACAGGCTGGAAGATCAGATCGACGCCAATGCCCCGCACCGCCCCGATGGGCTGTACGGGCTGTCGAAATGCTTTGTCGAGGATTTGGGGCGGCTTTATTGGGACAAGTTTGGCATCGAAACGGCGGCCTTGCGGATTTTCTCGTCCTTCCCCGAACCTGCCGATCGGCGAATGTTGTGGTCTTGGCTGTCGTTTGACGACTGTATCGGGCTGGTGACAGCCGCCCTGACAGCGCCGCGTGTAGGCTTCACGCTGTCGTTTGGCATGTCTGACAACGCGGTGAAGCCGGTCGATAACCGGCTTGCCGGTCATTTGGGGTACATGCCG